>JAOZMN010000519.1 GCA_029934265.1 Bacteroidales bacterium | reverse complement strand
AGTTTCAAAATATGCAATGATTTACGGAGGAGCACAAAAAAATCTGGCACCTTCCGGAGTAACATTTGTAATCATCAAAAACGATATACTCGGAAAAGTAGAGCATAAAATCCCAACAATGCTTAACTATCAAACACATATCGACAAAAATTCGATGTTCAACACTCCGCCTGTAATTCCGATATATACTGCACTTCAAACCTTAAAATGGATAAAAGCACAAGGCGGAATTACGGCAGTCGAAAAAAACGCAAAAGAAAAAGCGACAATGCTTTACAATGAAATAGACAGCAATCCGATGTTTAAAGGTACAGTTGCAACAGAAGACCGTTCAATTATGAATATTTGTTTTGTAATGACAGACGAGTACAAAGATAAGGAAGCCGATTTTATGACTTTCGCTACCGAAAGAGGAATGGTAGGCATAAAAGGACACCGTTCCGTAGGCGGTTTCAGAGCTTCAACATACAATTCTTTGCCAAAAGAAAGTGTAGAAGCATTAATAAAAACCATGCAAGATTTTAAAACGGAAAATGTTCGTTAATTAACTGTTAATAAATAGATTTCGATAATTTAATATTTTATAATATCTTTGCTTTCCGAATTAATCTAATTTGGGAAGCATTTTTTTATCAATAAATCAATTACTTAAATTATTTGTATGAAAAAAAAGTTTTTATTATTAAGCCTTGTTATGATAGCCGGTTTTATGACATTCGGGCAGAAAACTATTTTGAAGGGAGTGAACTATTTGAACTACGAAAAAGGAAAGTTCGTAATGAATGCTGCAATTATTATCCAAAACGGTAAAATAACGGAAATCGTAAAAGCATCAAAACTAAAAGCCGGAAAGAACGACAAAGTACTTGAATTGAACGGACAATGGGTAATTCCCGGAATGATTGATGCACATATTCATTTATTCCAATCAGGTGGACTTTATACTCGTCCCGATATAATTGACCTTCGTAAAGAAGTACCGTATGAAACTGAAAGACAAAGAATTAAAGATAATATGGAAGATATGCTTAGGCGTTATACAATAAACGGAATAACAAGTGTTGTTGATGTCGGAGGTCCTTTATATAATTTTGAATTTAGAGATAAATACAACAAAGACAATAAAACGCCCACAATATATTTGACCGGTCCTCTTGTTTCCACATATCAGCCCGCAGCTTTTACCGATATAGATGATGCTCCGATAATAAAAGTTGCAACAGAAGAAGAAGCAAGAAATTTAGTAAAAAAACAATTACCCTACAAACCCGACCTTATTAAAATTTGGTATATCGACCTGAAAGAACAGCCGGCAGAAGAAACTTACAATATAATAAAAGCAACAATAGATGAAAGTCATAAAAATAATTTGCCTGTATTTGTACATGCAACACAACTCCGAGTAGCAAAACTTGCAATGAAAGCCGGTTGTGATGTACTGGTACACAGCGTTGATGATCCGATTGACGATGAATTTATAGAAATGGCGAAAAAAAATAATGTAACTTTATGCCCCACACTTATTGTCAGCAGAAGATATTATGAAGTTTTCAGCAGAACAATACAGCCGACTTTACATGAATTTCAAACAGCCTGTCCGCATACACTCGGTACTCTTTTCGACCTTGAACATCTTGCAGACACAGCAATTTCAGAAAGATATAAAAAAATAGGCTTTAAACGTCTCGAAAAAATAAAAAAAGGAGATATAATAAGACAAGAAAATCTTAAAAAATTAGAAGAAGCAGGAATAACAATTATTGCCGGAACAGATGCAGGAAATATCGGAACACTGCACAGTGCTTCGTTTTACGAAGAAATACTCGATATGAAAAAAGCAGGACTTTCAAACCTTGAAATCCTAAAATCGGCAACAACAAATGCCGCTAAAGTTGTGGGTAAAGATAAAGAAACAGGAAACATAAAAACAGGATACGATGCCGACTTAGTAATATTGGCAAATGACCCGCTTGAAAATATTACAGCATTAAAAAATATTAAACTTGTCATAAAAAACGGTGAAATTATAAATATTGATTCTTTAATAAAAGAAACACCACTTTCGCTTGCTCAAAAACAGCTGAATGCCTATAATGCAGGAAATATAG
>JAOZMN010000518.1 GCA_029934265.1 Bacteroidales bacterium | reverse complement strand
TATATGCAAGTTTTTTTTATTTTTGGCTAAAGCCGATTTTGTTATGTTTATTGCCACCGAGCTAAAGCACGGGGCTAATTATTTGACTCTTATAATAAACAATTAATTATTATAGACTTAACAGCTTTATGTATAAAGGAGTTTTTAATGAATTACAAAGATATGATAAAAATTAGTATCCTAAAACAAAAAAAATAAAATGACTGTATATTTTACTGCGAAAACAATATGAAAATAACTTTGTGTATATGTATTTGCCATAATTGTGTTTTTTGTTATAAATATTGCGGTGCTACGCACCTTGCTATTTTTTTATGTAAATTTCTTTCTACAAATATTGTGGTGCTACGCACCTTGCTGTTTTTTGGGTGCAAAAGCGGATAGTCATTTAAAGTTATTTTCAATTATTTTAAAAAACTCAACATTATTACTGTTGTTGTTCATGTCCACTTACTGCTTGAATATTATTTCCTGTTTTTTATATAATAATTTACAGCATTCAAATAATGAATTATCTTGAGTTTCCTTAAAAATAGTTCAACAAGTAGTTCAAGTGCCTGTTTTTATGAATATTGTAGCATTTTACAAGTGGAACTTCATTTATTTAATGAGTATCCTCAAAATATTTAAGTATTTTTGCTATAACCCTTGTATTATAATGGATTGAATACAATTATTGATAAAATCTATAGTAAAATAAAGAAAAAACGATATGTCAAAATAAAAATTAAGGAAACTCAAGTGAATTATGAGTTTTTTTTTTATGAATTTTTTAATTAACTTTGTCCCAAAATAATATTTTTTTGGTTCAGCCCCTTAGGGTTTAAAGTAAATAATTGTAAATAAGATGTTTAGATTTATTGGACTTAGTCAGATACAAAACCTAAGAGTCTTTTTTTACACCGCAACATTATAACAAAAAAAATTAAATCTCATACAATCAAAAAAAATACTCACTCTTTAATTATTTTATTTATGAAAAAAATTAACTTATTAATTATCGGAATACTGTTTGCCGGTTTATCATTCGGACAAACATTAAGTACCGGAGTTATTGCCGGAGCGGGCGGAAGCCACAGCGAATCAGGAAACTCAATTACTTGGGTTCTGGGACAAGCAATTACAGGAAATTCGGGGAACAGTCAATTATCGCAAGGCTTTATGCAGGGCAATATTGTTGTGGAAGAACTTAACAACAACGAAACTGAAACAAACATTGATGTTGTGCAAGATTTTGAAGTTAATGTATATCCAAATCCGACTGTGGAAGGTGTGATTGTAGAAACAAGTTTTGAAAACGAAGAACAAATTTTTATGACAATTACCGATATGCAAGGCAGGAAAATTTATCAACAAGAAATTCAAACCGACAAAGAAAGAATTAATCTTTCGGAATATTCAAGCGGTATTTATTTTCTTAAAATTCAAAATAACAAACAAGTTATTAAAACTATTAAAATAAGTAAAGTAAAATAAATTAACATTTAAAAATATAACAAACTTATTATCAATTAACATTTAATTTTTATAAAAATGAAAAAAATTAATCTATTTTTATTTGCTGTGTTATTCATGGCAACAGGTGCATTCGCACAAGTACCAAACGGGTGGAGCTACCAAGCTGTAGTAAGAAATGCTGAAGGAAATATAAGTGCAGGCGACAATGTAATGTTGCGTTTCACGATTTTGAACGGAGGAAGTGTTGAATATCAAGAAATTCATACACTTAAAACCGATGATTTCGGAGTTGTAACTGCAAATGTAGGCGACGGTGAAACTCAAAAAGGTGATTTTGCAACTATCGACTGGGCAGCAGGTGGTTATTCTTTCAAAACCGAAATGTCCATGAGCAGTAAATTGCGTTTTGAAGAAATGGGAACTACCACTCTCGGCAGCGTACCGTACAGCTCACTTGCAACAAAAGCATTAGATGCGGATAATGCAACTCTTTCGGAAAAAACAAGTCAATTACCTGCAAATGTAGGAACAAGCGGTAAATTTTTGTACAGCGACGGTACAGATATTACGTGGAGTACATACCAATTGCCGGCAAATGTAGGAACAAACGGTAAATTTTTGTACAGCGACGGTACAGATATTACGTGGAGTACATACCAATTG
>JAOZMN010000124.1 GCA_029934265.1 Bacteroidales bacterium | reverse complement strand
ATTTAAAATGAATACGATATTATTTGATGATAAAAATGGTGATAATTTGTTACCGCTTACATATACTCGACCGATAGCGGATTTGAGAGTCGGGATTCTGAAAATATTTGAAAAATGGGAAAAATATCTTTCTTGTAAATGTTCTTTCCGAACAAAAGATTATTTGAAAGAAAAATTTTCGATGAAAATTTTCGATGAAAATCTTTTAATAAACGGCGGTGTACTCCCTAATAAAAAACTTGCATCGGAAATTAAAAATCTAAAACAAGGACAAGCTCTTGTTAAGGAGGGTTTTATAATTGCGGCAGTTGTCCGAAAAGAAGAGATTGATAGTTTTATCGAATACGATTTTAAACTTTCCGATAAGATTGAAACTACTTGTGAAATTAGTAAAATTGATTATCCTTGGGATATTTTTTCTTTGAATAAACAGGAAATTAAAGCTGACTTTGAACTTCTTACAAACGGCAGAAAATCGCAAGAGTTACCGGAAACAAATAATTATCTTCAAAAAGAAAATATTTTCATAGAAGAAGGTGCCAAAATAAATTTTGCAACATTAAATCCGGACGGAGCTTATATTTATATCGGTAAAAATGCTGAGATAATGGAGGGTGCAATCGTGCGAGGTTCACTGGCGATGTGCGAAAATTCTACTTTAAAACTTGGTGCCAAAATCTATGGAGCAACGACAATCGGTGTACATTCAAAAGTCGGAGGAGAGGTAAATAATTCCGTAATTCAAGGATATTCAAATAAAGGACACGACGGTTTTTTGGGAAATTCCGTACTTGGAGAGTGGTGTAATATCGGAGCTGACAGTAATAATTCCAATCTGAAAAATAATTATGCGGAAGTTAAAGTCTGGAACTATCCTAAATCAGGTTTTTTGCGTACCGGCTTGCAATTTTGCGGACTTATAATGGGCGATCATTCAAAATGCGGAATTAACACGATGTTCAATACAGGTACGGTTGTCGGGGTGAGTGCCAATATTTACGGTTCCGGTTTTCCGAGAAATTTCGTACCTTCATTTTCGTGGGGCGGTGCTTCAGGGTTTTCAACTTTTGCAATCAAAAAAGCTTATGAAGTCGCCGGTAAAGTCATGCAAAGAAGAGGAATTAATTTCGATGAAAAAGAAAGAAAAATCCTTGAAACCATTTTTGAAATTACAAAAAAATACAGAAGATAACAGTTTGCAGTAAACAGTAAACAGTTATCAGTAAACAGTGAACAGTTATCAGTAAACAGTGAACAGTGAACAGTGAACAGTAAACAGTGAACAGTTATCAGTGAACAATATTATTAAAATGTCTAAAAACCGGAAAAAAAATACTCGATTAAAACAGAAGAGTGTTAATAAAAATCAAGAAGAAAAAAGTTTAATTGTTGCAACGGAGAATTTTTTGTCCAAGAACTTGAATATTATTTTTTGGGCAGGAATGTTTTTTACTGTACTTTTTTCCGTATTGATTTTTGATTTTAAAGCAAGTGTCGGCGGTGATGATTCTGCTTATATAAAAAGGGCTTACGATTTATATCATAATTTTAAATATCCCTCATTTCAAGGACCTTTGTATCCTATGATTTTAAGTCCGTTTGTCGGTATTTTCGGAATAAATCTGACAGTTCTGAAAATAATTTCGCTTGTATTTCTTGTTATCGGAATGTTTTTATTTTTCAGGATATTTAAAAACAGAATCCCGGCTTTAATACTTGTTCCGGCTTTTTTGACAACTTCTGTCGCTACGACTTTTTTGTATTACGGAAGTCAGACCTATTCCGAAACTTTGTTTTTTTTACTGCAAGTTTTACTGTTTTATGTTGTTTTCAAATATTTTATTGAAGACAAAAAAGAATTTTCCTTAAAAAACGATTATAAAAAAATAATACTTCTCGGAGCAATAATGTTTGTAAACGTTCTGACTAAAAATATTGCTTACGCCGGAATTATCGGTGTTGTTTTATTTTTCTTGATTTTAAAAAAATATAAAACTACCGGGCTATTAATTTTAAGTTTTGCAGGATTTAATTTGTTGTGGAAAGTTTTAAAATCGGTATTATGGGAAACCAAAGGTTTGCAAGTAAGTTCGCAAGGTGCAAGATTATTGCAAAAACACCCCTACGACTCAAGTAAAGGACAGGAGGATTTACTTGGTTTTGTACAGCGTTTTTGGGATAATACACAAATATATCTTTCAAAAAGGTTTTTTGAATTTACAGGCTGGCGACCGGATTCTATACAGCCGGGAGAACTTTCGTCAATATCGTATTTCCTTGGTATTATGATGCTTGTAATGCTTGTCGTTGCTTTGATATTTGTTTTCAAAAAGAATAAATTTTTACTTTTTACCGTAGTATATACTATTGTGATGTACGGAGTTACATTTATTGTACTTCAAAAAATATGGGATTCCGGAAGGTTAATAATTACTTATTTGCCTTTTACTCTAATCACTTTGTTTGCAGGATTGTATTATATATCAAAATCCGAAAAAATAACGTGGTCGCTTGCCGGGATATTTGTAATTTTGCTTGATGTCGTTTTAATTATAATGCACAAATTCAAAAAAACGGAAGAATTTAATCTTTTTGAAATGCAAAAAAAGACCGCTGAAAACCTTAGCTCTCTTATGGAAAAATTAACAGATTATTCCAGAGGATTATTGACAATATTATTTTTTGTTGTTATTCCCATACTTATTGTATCGGTCCTTTTTTTAAGAAATAAAGCATTAAAAAGTAATTTAAAAACTAAAACGGCTTGGAATAAAATGCTTACCGGAATTGTCGGAATTGTTTTTATAATGATAACAGTTACGACTTTTATATCTACTTTCAGGCGAGCTGCCGATGATGTTTCGGAGCATTCCAAAATCAGAAAACGAAATATGAAAGGCGATATGCTTGCCGGTTTTACGCCGGATTGGCGAAATTATATAAAAATGACAAAATATGTTGCCGAGAAATTTCCGGACAGTATAAATATTGCTTGTCGCAAACCAAATATCGCCTTTATTTACGGACAGCGTAAATTTCAAGGAATTTATAAAGTGCCTTCGCAAGACCCCGATACTTTATTGCAAAAATTACGAGATATGAAACTCGATTATATAATTATTGCAAAGTTAAGAAAATACGAAGCAAAAAAAACAGACCAAACAATAAATACAATCGAACGTTTTTTGTATCCTATCCAAAAAAAATATCCGGGAATATTCAAAGTTGCATACGAAATTGGGAAAGATGAAAAGGCAACACTTGTTAAGATTGATTATAACGAAGTTAAGTAAGTTTGAACGAAAACTAATTTGCACAGTGATTAGTTCGGTATTTTTAAAAACATAAATTTTAAGTGATGCTACCTTTGTATATTATCCGTTTTTTTTGTATCTTTACGGAAATGCAAAATAAAATGTAGAAAAATGTTCCTTAAAAAAAGATTATTGTTCTTGTTGTTAGTTATTGCATATTCTAATATTGCATATTCTCAAATAACAACTGATACTGCTGACTATAAGAAATTTAAAGAATTATCGGCACTGTTAAAAACCGACAATGATTCCATAAAAGCAAGTGCTTATGTTGATATTGCTTTTTTTTATCTTAAAAAAGAAATATATAAAGCAATAGCCTATTCCGATTCCGCTTTGGAAATTACAAAAACAAACAACTTGCCGAAAATTCAATCAGGAGCATATTATGTTAAAGGACTGATAAACAGTGCAAAATTAGATTATAAAGTTGCCATTGATTGTTTTTATAAAGCCTTATTGTACTACGACAAAGGTTCCGGCACAGAAGATATGACTGCAAGTACTTATAATAATATATCAATAGCTTATATGCAGCTTAAATTATTTGATCAAGCTGATGCGTATCTTAACAAAGCCATTAAGATATGGGAAGATGTCGGAAATTACAAATCTGCATACATGGCATTGATTAACAAATCGCAAATTCTTACAAACATTGGAAAACCCGAACAAGCAATAAAAATACTTTCTAAATTAGAAATTGATACAATCGGTATTGATGGATTTAAAATTAGTTTTTATAACAGTATGGGCGGAGCTTTTAAAATAGAAGAAAAAACAGATAGGGCTTTGATATATTATAATAAAGCATTAGATATTGCATTAATCGAAAAGAATAAATATGCACAAGCAATAATTTACCTTAATATAGGGGACATATATTTCTCAAAAAAAAACTCGAAAAATGCTTATCAGTATTATACAAAAACCCAAAAACTGTTAGCACAAATTGATAATAAAGAAATAGAAATGCAGATGTTGCAAAGAATTGCCGATTATTATGCCGACAAAAATGATTATACAAACGCATACAAAAACTTTTATCGTTATCATTATATCGAAAAAGAAATTACCGATAACAATAACTTAATGCATATAGCTCAAATAACAGCAGAGTACCAATTCAGAGAAACAGAAAAAGAACTTGAGCTTATAAAAGTTCAAGACATATTAAAAGATACTAAGCTCTCTAATGCACAAAACAAAATTTATACATTTGTAATTATTCTCATTGTCGTTTCGTTACTTGTTATTGTATTATTTATTTTTTATTTAAAGAAACAAGTTGCTTATAAAAAACTTATAGAAAAAGAATTAAAAATAATTACAAAAGATTATGAAATAAAAAGGATAAAGAAACAAAACACTACAAATACAGATAATCAAATTGATGAGAATGATAAGGTATTGGTAGAAAAAATAAATGCATTACTCGAAGATGATAAAATTTATGCCGACCAAGATTTAAACAGAACAAAATTTGCTTCAATTTTAGATATTTCGGTATATAAATTATCAAATATTATAAAGTTAAATTGGCAACAAAATTATACTGATTTTATAAACGAACACAGAATTAGAAAAGCTCTTATCTACTTACAGAATCCCGAGAAGTATAATTTGTCTCTCGCCGGCATTGCACGGTCAGTTGGTTTTAGACATGGTAGCAGTTTAACCATGATATTCAAAAAACATATAGGAGTTTCTCCTTCATATTACCGAAAAAACATCAAAGAATTTCAAAATCTTTCGGATTGAAATGTTTAATATTATTTTTATAAAATACAAATCTTTGATATTTAGAGCTTTATAAAATAATATTTCATAATCTTACATTTGCAATTTTTAAAATTGATTTTTACTTTTTACGGCTTTATATTTGTATCTTATAATAGAAATTTAAAGATACTTCACATTTTTTTATTTTCGGATTCGATAGCATTTAAAATATCAGTATTTAATTTAAAGTCTCACAATATTGGATTTCATATTTACTAAATTATTAATTTTATGAAAAAGCAAAAGCAACTTTTTTTTTATGTGGTTCTTTTTTCTTGGACTGCAATCATCGTAGTATCGTATTTGTGGAATATTAATACAACGAAAAAAAATACTGTCGGCTTGGTAACGACACAATCGGCAGCATTTTTCGAGGAAATTGAGACAACACGTCTTTGGAATGCAAAACATGGTGGCGTATATGTTAAGATAACTGATAAAACACAGCCTAATGAATACCTTGATGTTCCAAACAGAGAATTATTTATTGATTCGCTTGGTGTCGCTTTAACCAAAGTAAATCCGGCTTTTATGACAAGGCAAATAGCTGAACTTGCAAAAACTAATAGTAAAATTCAGTATCATATTACAAGTTTAAAACCTATTCGACCTGCAAATAAAGCAACCGAATGGGAAGCAAAGGCACTTGGGAATTTTAAAAAACCAACTGACTACACTTTGGAATTTATTGAAAATGACTCTATTTCTGTTTATCGCTATATGGCTCCGTTGTTTGTTAAAAAAGGCTGTCTGAAATGTCATGAAAAACAAGGTTATAAAGAGGGAGACATTAGAGGCGGAATAAGTGTAACAACTCCGGCAGTCGCATTTTTGGAAGCCGAGAGTTTGCAAAAATTTAACATATTAGTTTTTCACATTATTTCATTGCTTGTCGGGCTTGTTTCTTTAATATTATTTAAAAACTATTCACAAAAAAACTATAATATATTAACTAATAAAAATTCGGAATTAGAGCAACAAAAAGAAGAAATTAATGTACAGGCAGAACGCTTGTTAGAAAGTAATACAGAGTTATACGAAAAAAATGAATATATTAATTTTCAGAGTGAGCAAATAAAATCAAGTATAAAGTATGCCTACACAATACAAGAAGCGATTTTACCAAGTAAAAAAATTATAGACCGGGCTTTTGAAAATTTTATTTTGTTCAAACCAAAAGATGTTGTTTCCGGTGATTTTTACTGGTTTAAACAAATTTTTAATGAAAGTAAGGAAGTCGAGGCTAATTTTATTGCAGTTGCAGATTGTACAGGACACGGGGTATCCGGTGCTTTTATGAGTATGATAGGAACAAGTTTGTTATCTGAAATTGTAACTGAACGCAAAATTTATTTTCCGAGCGAAATATTATCTTTGTTAGATGAAAATATAAGAATTTCATTAAAACAAGAAGAAAAAAAAGGAACCGATGGTATGGACGTTTGCTTATGTAAACTTGAAAAACTTGAAGCCGATAGAACAAAAGTAACTTTTGCCGGAGCAAAAAGACTTTTGATATATTTCGATAAAAATAAAAATGAAATAAAGTATATAAAAGGAGATAAGAATTCAATAGCAGGAGCAGGCTTAAGAACTAAATCGGGAAAAGTTGAATTTACCGATAACGAAATTATACTCAATAAGGGTGATATTTTGTATTTAAGCAGCGATGGCTTTGTTGACCAGAACAACAGCGAGCGAAAAAAATATGGAATGACAAAGTTTCTTAAATTATTGAAAAATATTTCAGATAAAGAAATGTCGGAACAAAATCAAATTTTGGAGACTGAATATAAAAACCATAAAGGGCAAGAAGAGCAGAGAGATGATATTGCTGTTATAGGAATAAGACTTTAATAACAAGAATAATTTATTTGTACAATTTATTTTTTCATTAGTGCCTTAATATAAGATAATTATGGATAATCTTTTAATTAAAGAGGAAGAGAATAATTTTTTTTGTAGTCCAAAAATAGATTTTAATGCAGCAAATGGAGAGTGTTCTATCAGTGGAGAGTCTTTTATCGAAAACACGGTAGAATTTTATTGTCCGGTTTTTGAATGGATTAAAAATTTTTTTAGTGAGACTCCTGATGCTACTATGAAACTTTCATTAGATTTTAGTTATTACAACACAAGCTCTTCAAAAGCGTTATACGATTTATTATTTTTATTAAAAAAAGGAACTGAAAACGGAGCAACTGTAAAAATAATATGGAAAATCCCTGAAGATGATTTTGAAATGGAAGATGATGTTATTGATATTATAAGTGAAACCGGTTTGAATATTGATATAGTTTATTGATAAAAATATAAATAATGGAAAGTATTTTCAGAAATAAAATTAACAGATATCATAGTCTGTCAATGTCTAAATTCTCTAAATATTATGAAGAGGTTGACCAATTGTTTCAAGATGTTGCTTTTTCGTATAAAGGAAGTTTTGACAGTGAAAATTTAGAATTTATAAATTATTATGTAGAGCAAGCGGTACATAGAAAAGGAAAGTCTCGAACTAATCTTTTTAAAATTTTCATAGAGCTGGCTCAAAATATTGCAGAAAATTCCGAGGATGTAAAAAAAATAAACGGAGAGTTAGTCGGTTGTGGGATAATGCTTATACATGAATACGACGATAAGTTTAAAATATTTGCGGGAAATCCCGGCAGTAAAAAAAATATTGAAAAATATATTGAAAAATGTAAAATTATAAATTCTTTGGACTTAGTCGGTTTGCGAGAATACAGAAGAGAAATGCTTAAACTTCCTGCTACAAAAAAAGGTAATGGAAATATCGGTTTAATCAAAATTGCAATAACTTCCGGAAGTTACTTAGACGTAAATACAGTAACTATTGATGACCAAACGAGTTTCATAACAATACAAGTAGATATAAATAAATAAGGTCGAAAACATTAAATATTTATACCTGAGTTCTGTATAAAAAGACCCTTAGGGTTTGATTTAACAAAAATTAATAAATCTAAATATCTGAATTACAGCT
>JAOZMN010000517.1 GCA_029934265.1 Bacteroidales bacterium | reverse complement strand
TTTAAATTGAATTTTGGTATCACCCCTGATAACCAAAGAAGTAGTAAGAAATGACTCCTGCTACTTCTGTAACCGGCGGAGAGGGCGGGATTCGAACCCGCGGTACCCTTTTGAGGTACACACGCTTTCCAAGCGTGCTCCTTAAGCCACTCGGACACCTCTCCTTAAATTTTGAGAACGCAAAGCTATAATATTTTTTGCAAGTAGAAAATTATTTTATTTTATCTGCAAAGAAATCCCATAAACTATCTTTTGGAGCATCGGCTTTTATCGTAATTTGAGTTTTTTTGACGGGGTGAACAAAAGATATTTTCCCGGCGTGCAAATGTATTCCCGCATCAGGATTTGAACGAGGAAAACCGTATTTTAAATCGCCTTTTATCCTGCAATTTATTTTTGCAAGCTGTACTCTTATTTGATGATGTCTGCCTGTATGTAATTCTATTTCAAGCAAATAATATTTTTGAGAATTTTCGACAAGTTTATAAGTCAGAGATGCTTTTTTGCTTTCCGGAACAGATTTATCGTTTGCATAAGACTTATTTTGTTTTCTGTTTCGTACCAAATAATGTGTAATTGTATCAATATTTTTGGGTGGTAAATTATCAACAACTGCAAAATAAGTTTTTTGAATATCACCCTGTACGAACATCTTATTTATGCGTGAAAGTGCTTTACTTGTACGTGCAAAAATAACTATCCCGCTTGTCGGACGGTCTAAACGGTGGGTAATTCCCAAGAAAACTTCACCTTTTTTTTCATATTTTTTTTTAATGTATTCTTTTACCGTATCGGCAAGAGTTTTGTCGCCGGTTTTATCGCCCTGTACAATATCCCCACAGGATTTATTGACAATTATTAAATGATTATCTTCGTAAAGAATTTTAAGCATAATTTTTAATGATGTAATTATTTAATGATACAAGGCTGCAATTATTCAATAAAATTAATATTTTTTTGAAGATATTTAATAATTTTTGAGATATTTTTGGTGTCCGTTGGAATATTTACTACCTTTTTTGAAGTTTCCATTGCTATAGGAAATTCAGCTTCATCAAAAAGCCATTTTTCAAAATTATCTTCCGCAGGGTGCAAAGGTGAAATAAACCAATCTCCAAACGGAATTTTATTTTTTTCGGCAAGTATAAAAAAAGATTTTCTGTCATTTACAAGCATTGGGTATTTCAGGAAAGAATGATTATCAAAATATTTTTCCGAAACGTATTTTTTATTATTTTCTTTAAGAAAATCAGTATATATTTTTGCATTTTTTTTTCTCAATAATAAATTTTCAGGTAATTTATTGATATTTTTGAATCCCTCTTTTATTTGTGCTTTACTCAAATCGGAAAAAAAATTTTCGGGCATTCGAGTTGAACTTATTTCTTCTCCGGCGGACGAACCTGTTACTATATTTTTTTTACTGAGCCAACGATAAATTTTCAATAAAAACCAATATGTGGTATCGTTAATGAAATATTTTTTTGCAAAATATTGTAATTTTAATCCGAATTGAGTTTTTTTCGATAAACTTATTTTTTCTTTTTCGAGTTCTGACATTGCCGGCAATAAATTTTCATTATTGATAATTGCAAAACCTCCTATTCCTGTTGAAAACGGCTTATTCCATTGAGTAGAATAAAATGCGGCATCGCAATATGTGCCGTTTGCCTTTCCGTTGTAGGTTCCGCCGAAACCGTGTGTACAGTCTTCTATCGTATATAAATTTTTATTTTTTGAAATCGAAATTATCTCTTCAATATTCGATGACAAGCCGTAAGTATTCTGACAAATAACAGCTTTTGTTTTATCGGATATTGCCTTTTCGAGAAGTTCGATATTCATGTTGTAAGTTTCTTCGGAAATATCGACATAAATCGGTTTTGCTTTAAGATAAATAATCGCATTAGCGACTACTACACAAGTATATGCAGGTAAAATCACTTCATCGTTTTGTCCGATATTCATCGACTTTAAAATTGCATAAAGTGAAACTCTGCCTTTATTGTGAAAAAAAATATTTTCTGTTCCGGCAAGATATTCGGATAATTTTATTTTATATTTTTCTATCATTTATTTTTAATAAAAGGTAACTTAAATAATGCGATTAGAAATCCGAATT
>JAOZMN010000123.1 GCA_029934265.1 Bacteroidales bacterium | reverse complement strand
AAACTTAAATTTTATTTAAAGACTTGAATAATAGTTACTTTAGAGTTTTCGTTCACGCACTAATTAAAAACGAATAATTTTATTGCAGAAATTTTGCCGGAACTATTTTCTTTTAACTAAATTATTAATAATTAACATTTTATAAGTTAAAAAACATTATAAATTTATTTATTTAAGAAAATAATATCCGTTTGGTCTTGATTTACATCAATTATAATTTCAGATTCTTTATTGATAGTTTCTGCAAGTATTTCTTTTGAAATTTTGTTGATTATTGTTTTTTGCATTACACGTTTTATCGGTCTTGCTCCGAATTGCGGGTCAAAACCTTCTTGTGCGATGAAATTCAATGCTTTATCGGAAATTGAAATTTGAACTTCCAAGCCTTTCAATAATTCTTTTACTTTAACGAATTGAAGACTTACTATACTTTTAATTTCTTCTTCGTTAAGAGGAGTGAACATTATAATTTCATCAATACGATTCAAAAATTCCGGTCGCATTGTTTTTTTGAGTATTTCAAAAACTTCTTTTGATGTTTTTTCGATAATTTCCGAACGATTTTCTTTTTTAAGATTTTCAAAACGCTCTTGTATCAAATGCGAGCCTGTGTTTGAAGTCATTATAATAACCGTGTTTTTGAAATTCACAACTCGTCCTTTGTTATCGGTAAGTTGCCCATCGTCAAGCACTTGCAGTAAAATATTAAAAACATCCGGGTGTGCTTTTTCTATTTCGTCAAGCAATATTACCGAGTATTGTTTTCTTCGGACGGCTTCGGTAAGTTGTCCTCCTTCATCGTAGCCCACGTATCCCGGAGGTGCTCCTATAAGCCTTGCTACCGAATGCCGCTCTTGATATTCCGACATATCTATTCTTGTCATCATATTTTCGTCATCGAACATAAATTCAGCAAGAGCTTTTGCAAGTTCGGTCTTCCCGACACCTGTTGTTCCCAAGAAAATAAATGAACCAATAGGACGTTTAGGGTCTTGCATTCCGGCTCTGCTTCGCCGAACTGCATCGGCAACGGCTGATATTGCTTCTTCTTGTCCGACTACTCTTTTGTGCAATTCTTCTTCGAGTTTCAATAATTTTTCTCTTTCGCTTTTAAGCATTCTGTTTATCGGAATACCTGTCCAACGAGATACCACTTCGGCAATATCATCGGAATCGACTTCTTCTTTCATAAGTGAGCCATCGCTTTGTTGTTCTTTAAGTTCTTGCTTGTATTTTTCGATTTTAGCTTCTTCTTCTTTTAAAATTCCGTATCTTATTTCGGCAACACGACCGTAGTTTCCATCTCTTTCGGCTTGTTGTGCCTGAAATTTAAGTTCTTCTATATTTGTTTTTGATTTTTGAATATTCTCAATAATTTCTTTCTCTATTTTCCATTTTGCTGTCAAAGAATCGAGATTTTCTTTTAAATTTTGAATATTTTTATTCAAATTTTCAAGTTTTGTTTTATTTCTTTCACGTTTTATTGCTTCTCTTTCAATTTCAAGATGCTGAATTTGCCTTCTTATCGTATCTATTTCTTCCGGAACGGAATTTAATTCTAAACGCAATTTAGATGCGGCTTCGTCTATCAAGTCGATAGCTTTATCGGGCAGTTGTCTGTCCGAAATATATCTATGAGAAAGTTCAACGGCACTAATGAGTGCATCATCTTTTATTCTCACTTTATGGTGTGTTTCATAGCGTTCTTTAAGTCCTCTTAAAATAGAAACAGTACTTGCTTTGTCCGGCTCTTCAACCATAACTACCTGGAAACGACGAACAAGAGCTTTATCTTTTTCAAAATATTTTTGATATTCGTTCAAAGTTGTTGCACCTATTGCACGCAATTCGCCTCTTGCGAGAGCCGGTTTAAGAATATTTGCGGCATCCATTGCACCATCGCCTTTTCCTGCACCTACAAGAGTATGAATCTCATCAATAAAAAGAATTACTTCGCCTTCGGCGGCAATTACCTCTTTTACAACTGCTTTCAAACGTTCTTCAAATTCTCCCTTGTATTTTGCACCTGCAACCAAAGCTCCCATATCAAGCGAATAAATTTGTTTTGATTTCAGGTTTTCGGGTGTGTCGCCGTCTATAATTCTGTGTGCAAGTCCTTCTGCTATTGCGGTTTTTCCTACACCGGGTTCTCCTATAAGTATAGGATTGTTTTTTGTTCTGCGTGATAAGATTTGTAAAATTCTTCGTATTTCTTCATCACGTCCGATAACGGGGTCAAGTTTTCCGTTTCGTGCTTGGTCGTTAAGGTTTATTGCAAAACGATTTAAAGCGTTAAAAGAATCTTCTGCATTCTGACTTTTTACCTTTTCTCCTTTTCGCAATTCTACTATTGCTTTTTGCAGGTCTTTTTCATTAAGACCGCTGTCTTTAAGCATTCGAGACACATTATCTTTTACTTTTACGAGTGCAACAATTATACTTTCAACAGATACATATTCATCACCTGCTTTTTTTGAAATATTAATTGATGCCTGTAAAACATCTCTTCCGGTTGTTGATAAATAAGTTTCACCTCCGGAAACTTTAGGGTAAGAATTTATTATTTGCTCACCAACTTTTTCGACAGTTGCAGGATTTACTCCGAGTTTTTTGAATAAAAACGCTACAATATCATCAGCCGATTCAATGACACCTTTTAATAAGTGTCCGGGTTCTACTGCTTGATGATTGTATGCTTTTGCAATTTCAAATGCTTTTTGAACAGCTTCTTGCGATTTTATGGTAAAATTATTTAAGTTCATGGTTTTGATTTTTTACGATTTTACAAAATATTTTCATATTCGTTGTATCTAAAATCTTACCAAAATACAAACAAAGACAAAATGACAATTTTATAAAAATAAACCTGCCATTTTGTCTTTACTGCTATTCTTTAATATGCCGAAATTTCTTATTGTTTCATTTGCAATATATTCCGGTATTAAATTTTCTCCCATTCCATCGTTTTCCAAAAGAAATATTTTGAGGCTTCGATTTTTATTGTTTTAGATTTATATTCGAGAATTTCCAAATCGAAAAACATTCCTTTTTCCTGTCCGTACATAGAGCCGTTTATCCATTCTTTATCGTCCACATCGAATTCTAAACCTTTGATAATAACCATTCCCAATATTTTATTATTATGCTTGGAATCGTCCGGATTTTTATAATCGGTAGTTTGTCCGTCTTCAAATCCGTTAAGGGCAATTATTTTTCCGTTGTATTTGCCGGATTGTTTGAAAATTTCAATTTCTAAATCGTTGGGCAGTTTATACTTACCGATAATATCATCGGCTTTCTGTGCATAAGATGCAATCGTAAAAAATATCATTAATGATATTGTCAGTTTTAAATTTTTCATGTTTTTTTTTATATTGTAGAGTTCAGTCTAAAAAGTAGATTTTCTCGAAATCAGACCCTTAGGGTTTTAAGTAACAAACTGTAAATTAAATATTTAGATTTGTTAAATTTTGTTAAACCAAACCCTAAGGGTCTTTTTATACCGAACTCATTGTATAATTGTACCATTATATCATTAAATAATTGTCAAAAATTATATTTTACTTTGAAATAAAGCATTGAATTATCTTGATATTGTCCGAAGCGTCCGGTTCTTTCTCCTACGAAAATATTAGACCCCAAAAGTAATGAAAAACTATCATCGAAATCGTAAGTAACTTTGGGACGGATAAGTGCGTCTTCGCCTGTAAGCCCGATATATGAAAACAATTCAAGATGTAAAGTTTCTCTGAACATATCGTACCTTGCGAGGAAAGTCATTGTGTTTTCGGTTTCCTCGTTTGTAATATTTTCATCATAATCCAAAATATATTGTTGAATGAATTGCGTACTTAATTTTACGTTTCCTACGTTAAAATCCAAACCTGCTAAATAGTGCAGGTAATCTTTTTCTGTAATTGCATCGACCGCAGTCGGGTCTTCGGTTTGAAAGTATTTTCCGTTATAATAAGCTGCTTCACCTCTTAGTACAAATCCTTTAATTTCAGTACTGAAAGAACCTCCTCCTAAATAGAGTCGATGATGCTTCGGAGTGATATTCAAGCCGGTAAGAACCGGCTGTCCGGACGACATATCAATTTCTTTGTTTACGTGCATTGTCGGCATATCGTCCCAAGTGTATCCGCCCATGATTTCAAAATCTATTTTCGATGTAATGGCAGAATATTTTACAAATAATTCGCTGTTTTCAAAACTCGGTTTGATTTCC
The DNA here is from genome assembly GCA_029934265.1 of Bacteroidales bacterium. GTDB lineage: Bacteria > Bacteroidota > Bacteroidia > Bacteroidales > JAADGE01 > JAOZMN01. The sequence goes on along the minus strand of JAOZMN010000123.1, from coordinate 3,902 downwards.
GATTTTGACCAATCGAAAGTTGCCGGTGCGGGAAATTCGGGCTGTATATACCACATGGAATTTCCGGTTGGGAGTTCGGCGGGTGTAAAATTCGGCATATAAATAACTTCAAAAGTATTATCACCCAAATAATAATCTAATTTTACGGCATTTACTCCGGTTCTTATTTCATCAAAATCCGGCAATAAAAATTCCGTTAAATTCAATGGTGAAACTACATCTGTAATAAATGTTCCATCTGCTTTTCCCCATACAACTTGCTGTTTCCCGATACGTAAATCGAAATTATCGAAATACATATCCAAGTATGCTTCACGAAGTCGTAAATCCAAGCTGTCCGACCAATAATGGTAAAGCATTGGGTTAGCTTTGAAAGCTACTTTATCTCCTCTTTTTTCAACATTCAAATTAAATGTATTCTGAATTATCGCAAAATCGCCGGTGTCGTATAAAACTCCGGTATAATTTCGTAAATATCCCGAAATATCGGGAGTTTGGGCGTTTGCTAAAAATGCAAAGCCGGTAATAATTAATATTAATGCTATTTTTTTCATATTATTTTTAAGATTTAATAATTACAAGCCTCTTGTCATCATTCTTTCTGTGAATTTTGATGCGGGAATACCTGTATTTACTTGGATATTATTTAAAATCATACTTGTTTTGTGATTTTTTTGTACGTTTTTCATTTCCGAATTTGTAATTACCCAAAAACCGGATATTTTTTCTACTTTTTTTATTGTAAGTATTTTTAAAAGCTCTTCATCTTCATCATAAAATTCTTTTTTTACACCTACAAAATTGTCTTTCCGTATCCAAGTTTTTGTTTTTGTGTACATATAATCTTCATCTTTTGATACACTTTCGACAACATAACAGGCTTTACCGTCGATGGTTTCACTTTTAAGAAGTTTATGCGTATCGGCATTTAATTTGCGGTCGCCCAAATCGTCGTAAGTAAAATCGGATCCCATGAAATAATCACTTTTGCTGTCGCTGGAAATTCGTTTTGTTTTCTTTAGAGCAGGTAAGTAAATCCATTGGTCATCGGATTTGTCGCTGTCGTAACTCCAACTCATAAACGATGTGTTTTTAACATCGGCAGGCGACTGAAAAAACATTATATTTTTCTCTACCGTTCCCAAATTTTTACTGAATTGTTTTATTTTTCGGACTCTTTGTTTGCCTTGCCTGTTGGTAAGCGTCATTGTGAGCGTCGATGTTTGGTCGTCTCCGGTTGCTCTGTTATATGCTTTCTCCACGATTTGAGTTCCTGTTAATTGTGCGTTTGCACCGAAACTTGTTGCAATCAATATTGCAACTGCGATTAATGATGTTCTTAAATTTTTCATTTTGTTAAATTTAATGATTGAATAAATTACTATTTTTTTTTATTTTTAAAATACAGGTTTCCTGAAAACAGGATAACAAGCATTACTGTAAGAGTTCCCACAAAACTTGTAAACATATTTAGTGAAACTAATGCACCAAGCTCTCTGTTTGGCGGAAAAACTGAAAATAAGAGTACAAGAAACCCTGCTATTACTACTATTGCATTGAAAATAATTGCTCGTCCGGAATGTGCCATTGTTTTTTGAGCAGTCAGCATCTTATCGCCGGTTTTTTGAGCATTATTTCTGTATTGTTCGATAAAATGAACAGCATAATCAATACCTATTCCTATTGCAATACTCGAAAGTAGTGCAGTAGTCGTACTTAACGGAATATCCAAGAAGCCCATTATCCCAAAACTTATAAGTGAGGTTACAACTATCGGGACAGCACCTATTAATCCGATTTTAAAGTTTTTGAACATAAATGAAAGTAGAACAACTACAATTATCAAAGATAAAATCAAGCTCATAATTTGTCCTTCCAATATAAGGTCGGTAAATACGAGACCTTTATAACCGCTACCGGCATATTTTAAAGTAATTCCGAGCTTTTTAAAATCGTCTGCAAAAGTTTCTATAACTGCAATAGTTGAATTTATTGCTTTTGAATTATCACTTTTAAGCTGAAAAGTTACATTCAGTTTTGTATAATCATAATCGACAACTTTATTCAAATTTTCGGGGTCGCCGGACATTTCATAAAGCAAAAGATACTGTGCAACCATTTCTTTAGTATCCGGAATTACGTTAAATTCTTCTTTGTCGGCATTCATTACCTTGTTCATTCTATTGATATAATCGGTAAGCGAAAATGAATTTCCTACAATTTGTAAATCATTTTCAACTTTTGTTTGCATTTTATCTGTAAGTTTTAAAACTTCAGGTTTCTTGAAAGTACCTTTATTTTCGCCGGCATCGAGAATTAAATTTACGGTTGTCGTTCCTCCGAAATTTTCATTAATAAATTTGTCGGTAAGTACAATTTCGCTGTCTTTTTCAAATTTTTCGAGGAAACTTGAATTTATCCAAATTTTTTGCATTCCGAATATGGAAATAACTACAATTAAAGCAGTTACAATTATGGATATACTTCTTCTTTTTATAACTCCTTTGGCAAAACGATATGCAATTCCGTTTTTTTCGTCCGCATGGTCTTTTTCTTTTTTCACTTTCGGCAAACCGAAAATCATAATTCCGGCAGGAATGAATAATAATGAAAATACCATTGCGGCAAGTACTCCGAAAGCGGTAAATATTCCGAAATATTTTATAGGGTAAACTTCCGATGTAAGCAAAGATACAAAACCTACTGCGGTAGTTATGGAAGTCATTACTACCGGTTTCCACATATTTTTAATCATATCCTTAGCCGCTTCATCTTTGGTTGCGTTCGGCTTCTTTCTCAAAAATAATTGTAAATGACTGTAAAGATGTATTCCGTCCGCAACTCCTATCGCTATAAGCATTACAGGTATCATTGTCGAAACTGCATAAATCGGAACGTTCAGTAAAGCCATTAGTCCGAAAACCCATAAAGTACTGAAAAACACAACTCCCATAGTCAGCAATGTACTTTTTACGCTTCGCAACATTGCGAATAAAACAAGCGTAATTACCAGCAACACAATAGGAACCATGCGTTTCATATCTGCCGGCCCGAGCAATGCCATTGTACCTTCCACTATCGGACGACCGGCTACGTGAACTGTAATATCATCTGTTTGATAAGAGGCTGTTATTTCAAGTATTTCATCATAAAATTCTTGCGAAAAGACGCTGTCTCTAAGTTCGGCAATTATTACCGTTACGGTTTCATTTTCTGAAACAAGTCTGCCGTAAACCATTTCGTTGTTTTTTACGTTTTCTTGCAACTTTTTAAGTTTGCTTTCCGATTTAGGAATACGTTTGAAGAAACGCTTTACGTCCATTCCTTCTTCGCTACCGACAATATTATCGGCTGTATATAAAGATGTTACATCTTCTTTTTCAATTTGCTCCAATTTTTGCAAACGCTTTGTAAGTTGTTTCAGGGTATCGAGAGTTTCGGTATTATAAATTCCGTTTTTGTTTTCCAAAGCAACTATTATTCCGTCATTTATACCGAACCATTCTTCTGCCTTATCGCTAAACACAAATGCGGGGTGATCTTGTGGCATATATTTATCAAGGTCTGTTTCCATTTTGGAATTATCTTCCATTTCATAAAATAGAAATACACTTACTGCAACTGTTACCGCCATGATTATCCACGGTGCTTTTAAAAGTTTATTCAAAAATTTTTCCATTGTTAATATAAATTTAGTTTGTTAATATTCACTAACACAAATAGGCTTTAAAAAAACCGGTTGCCTATGTTTCCGGCTTTTTCATAATATAAATCCTGAAAGAAACTATCTTTTTGCTTATTTTAACTTCAAAGTAAGTACTAATACAAAAGTTTTTCCGCATCAACTTTTGTATAACAACTTGACTGTTATATTTTTATAAATATAGCTTTGCTCTATTAAA
>JAOZMN010000516.1 GCA_029934265.1 Bacteroidales bacterium | reverse complement strand
TTGCTTCTTGATAAATTCTCAAATTAAGAGGAATTATCAAATTGTCGGTAATTTCTGAAAGAGTATTTATTGCCATTTCGCATATCGATGTAACACTCGAAACCTGAGGCACTTTGCCAGCTGAATGATACCTTTTTATTGCATCAAATTCTCCGTCGTAATTTTTGGTTGCTTCAGGAATAAAACGGATAGCAGTTTCATCGCTTGTATTTCCGTTTTTAACAGCAAGTATCATTAAATCAGGGTGTATGCTTTTCGATTTGTAGAAAGTCGTAGGACGATGTCGGCGTGATTCATTGGTAATTGTAACACTCGCACCGCCGGCATTTGCTCTCACAAATACAGACTGATTCGGTGCAATATGACAGCTGTCAGCACTTGCATTTAAAGCAATTAACGGATAAGGACTGCCGACAGAACCTCTCATGTAATAATCGTAATTATCAAAATTATGAGAGCCGTCGTCGTTGTAAACGTAAATTGCATTATCGACATTTGTATAAGTTATTCCTTCGGAATTCCAATTTATTGTTGAAGGATAAGGATTTCCAAGCATATTCCAACCGTCGAAAACATCTTGTACAGGAGTTCCTGCATGTGTATATTTCGGTTGAAATATACACTGAGATAATCAATTTTAAACTGTCTGTTTTCTTTATTATAACAGTATTTTCAACAATTTGTGCGTTACCTGTTGTTAATGTAAATAATACTAATATGTAAGATAAGTAAATGAATTTCATTATGGCGGTGGAAACTTTGTAAGACAAATAAAATAACAAAAAAACAGTACAAAACCAAAAACGAATTAATTTATTGAAAAATATTATTCTGTTTTCATAACAACACAAAGACCTTCAAATGTTTTCACGAGTGCGTAAGCAACATTAAATAGGTCGAAGACCTCATATTTCTTTTTCAATTTGATAGGAATTTCTTTCGGAAGAATTTCTTGCTATCATTTCAGCAAGAAATCCGGTAAGAAAAAGCATTGTCCCGAATACTATTGAAAGTAATCCGAGAAAAAAAAGCGGTCGTTCTGTCATTTGATATTGCTCAAAAAACATTTTTCCTACTGAAAGGTATATTAAAATAGCAAAGCCTACAAAAAAAGAAAATGACCCCAAAGCTCCAAAAAAGTGCATCGGACGTTTTCCGAAGCGAGTCATAAAACTCAATGTAAGTAAGTCTAAGAAGCCGTTAATAAAACGTTCTAATCCAAATTTTGAAACGCCGTATTTGCGTTCTTGGTGAGAAACCGGTTTTTCTCCAATTTCCTTAAAGCCGGCTTGTTTGGCCAGTATTGGAATGTATCTGTGCATTTCACCATAAACTTCAATTCCTTTTACCACACGCTTGTTGTACGATTTCAGACCGCAATTGAAATCGTGCAGTTTAATTCCGCTTACAAGTCGTGCTGTTGCGTTGAAGAGTTTACTGGGTAGGTTTTTGCTTAAAACCGGATCGTATCTTTTTTTCTTCCAACCGGAAACCAAGTCGTAACCGTCATTTTTTATCATCGAAAAAAGTTCCGGAATTTCGTCAGGGTTGTCTTGCAAATCAGCGTCCATAGTAATTATTACATCTCCTTTACTTGCTTCAAATCCCACAAAAAGTGCAGCCGATTTGCCGTAATTTCTTCTGAATTTTATTCCTCTGATATTCGGATTTGCAATTTTTAATTCTTCGATAAATTCCCACGAACCGTCGTTACTTCCGTCGTCTATCATTATAATTTCATAGGAATATTTATGTTTATCGCACACTTCTTTTATTCGGTCGGTAAGTTCTCCTATCGACTCGACTTCATTAAATAACGATATAACAACAGATATGTCCATGAATAATTATTAATGTTTAACGATTTCTTTCTATATACGATTAAATTTAATTTGCTTGCAAAAGTATCAGTTTTTTTTATTAAACAAATAATAATATTAATTCTACTGCACTTGTTAGGTGTTTTCTCCTGACAGGTGCAGAGTCAGTTTGTCCGATTTGTAATAGTTGCGAGCAACAAATTCAGACAATTCTTCTGATAATTTGTCTAATAAATTATGACTTGTTTTTATACATTGTATATTTCAATTGAAAAGTACCCGGTATTCCGGTTGAAAAGTATCCACT
>JAOZMN010000515.1 GCA_029934265.1 Bacteroidales bacterium | reverse complement strand
CCGACTATATGATACATCATAAAAAAAAGTATCTCAGAAAAAAAGTATAATACTTTGAACGGTATTAATCTGAAATTAAATACGGTAACAGAAAGAAAAATATAAGTAAAATAATGTCTGAGCATAATAGAAACAAATTTATTTTGTCCAAGTATTTTCTTTTGTGTCTGTATCTTTTGTTAATTTTCTGGAAAGTACAAAAAAATAATCCGAAAGTCTATTAAGATATTGAATTATTATTTCGTTTTTATTGTTGTCATCAATTTTAATAACCATTCGTTCGGCTCGTCTGCAAATCGTCCTGCAAACGTGAGTGAGGGAAACAATTTTACTTCCTCCCGGCAAAATAAAACTTTTTAAAGCAGGCAAATTATCATTCATCATATCTATTTCTTTTTCAAGAAATTCGACATCTTCAGTTTTTATTTCCAGTATTTGAAAGGATATTTTTCCTTCAACAGCAAGGACGGAGCCGAGATTATACAATTTATTTTGAATAATTGTAAGAATATCTACTAATCCGGAATTATCAATTTCGCTTTTGAGCAAACCTGTAAAAGAATTTAATTCATCAACGGTTCCGTATGCTTCAATTCTGTTATGATGTTTACTTACTCTTTCTCCGCTCAACAATGATGTTTGTCCTTTGTCTCCTGTCTTTGTATATATTTTCACTTTATTCAAAATTTATTTTTGTTCCTATTGTAACAAAATACTCTCCTCCGGGTAAGGTTTTCAGCTCAACATCTATTTTGTTTCCGGAAAGAATTGCAATTTGAATTAATCCGATATGGGCATCAAGTTTTCCATTAATTTTTTGTTTGAATTGCGACCTTTTATACTCACGCAATTCATCTTTATTCATAGTATTGATAAATTTACTTTTTTTTACTAATTTATCTACGGTATCTTTTTCAACAGTATTGCCGGCCGCAAAAACAAAGTGCTTTTTTTTATTTTTCAAAACAATTATTCCGGAACCGGACATTCCGTTTTCCGAAACTTCTTTTTCATTGGAATAAAAAGAAATATTTTGAGAAAGTTCCACAAAAATTCTAAAAATAGTTTTACTCAGATTTATGTTTTTAACAGAACTTCTGATATTTTTTGCCATAACGGCAAGTAAGCTGTTTTCAAAAACACCTTGATATGCCAAAAGAATATTTTCTTCATAAAAAGAAGAAATTACATTTGCTTCCGCATTATTTTCTGTTGCGTCCATTTTTTGATTTAATTAGTTTCATTTTTGTTTAGTTAAATAAGCAGGCAATTTTTAAGCCGGAAATTTAAAAACTATACAAAAGTAAAATTATTTTTTATATTTCAGCTCAATATTAGAGACTTCCGAGTGTTTTTCTTTAGTTCCTTTACCGTGGTCGAGTATCCAACCGGAAATACTTTTAAGTTTTTTTTTCTTGTTTGTAACGATACTTACTTCAAATGAATGAAATTTTCCGTCTTTTTTCATTCCGGAATTTGTTTGTCGATCTCTGGTTCCATCTTCATAATTTGCCATTATTGTCATACGTTTTGACATTGTTTGGTCGTCGGCATACATTAGTATATCTGCCGATACGGTATAAGTTCCGTGTAAATCAAGTTCGTATTTATAGGGAATTGCATTTTCAGCTCCGTCTTCCGGCAATGACCAATTAAATTTTTGTGTCCATAAATTTTCATCTGTGGAAATATGCCTTACGGTATCATCTGTTTTATTTACGGATATTTCTTCTTTTAAAATTCGTTTTAGTACCTTACCGTAAATAATACGATATTCCGGAGTATGCTCCGTATAATATTCAACTGTTCTTTCAAAAATTTTTCTATCAACATTATTTTTGATTAAAATACTGTTATAAAAAGAAATACTGTCATTTCTGTTTTCTTTGGTATGAAGTTTTTGCGAAACCAAAATTCCATCTGCCATGTGCAAATCAAAAAGTATATTTTCAAACTTATCGTCGGACAATATGCTTTTAGATTCATTGTTTGTACACGAAAATAAAAAAACAAATATTACAAATAAGGATTTTAAATTTTTCAAGTTCTAAGTTTTGGTTTAATAATGAGTTCGGTATAAAAAGTAGATTTTCTCGGAATCAGACCCTTAGGGTTTTAAGTAACAAACTGTA
>JAOZMN010000514.1 GCA_029934265.1 Bacteroidales bacterium | reverse complement strand
TTTCTACGGCATAAATGCCGTAGCTACTGAAAAGTCACCATTAATTTACGTTATCCTTTTTTTTACAACCATGCTTTTTGAGGTCTGTTTTGGTGTATATATTTCAATTTACAAAAACTTTGGCAAAGTTATTGTTTCCAATATTTTACAAAAAATGTTTTTAAAATTAAAAAAATGTTTTATATTTGTCTGTTCTTTTATTGAACATCTGTAAAACACAAACCTGTAATATCTTAAAATACAAACAAATGAGCGTAAAGAAAATATTAATAGTCGAAGATGATAAAATGCTTGGTACTATTTTTGAAATGTTTATAGAAGAACTCGGCTACGAACTTTTGGGCGTGTGTAATACGGGTGATGAAGCAATAGAAATATGTGCCAAAAATCCTCCGGATTTAATATTGATGGACATTAATATAGAAGGCGATAAAAACGGTATAGAAACTTCAAGGATAATAAATGATAAATTCGGTTTGCCCGTAGTATATATATCCGGTGCGGATAGTGCGGAAGGAGTGAGCAAATGCGTTTTGGAAAACACATACGGATATGTTGTAAAACCGGTTTATAAAAGAACCCTTGAAGCAGTAATCGAATTTGCATACACAAAACATAAATTCGATGCTAATAAAAATTAACAATAAGTCTTGACTAAGACAATATTAACCTTACAAACCGAAAGAAATTTGCAATAAAAATATGGAAAATTTAATAATAGAAGCAACGGAAGAAAATTCATTTACTTCTCCGTCAATAAATTTTAGTGCGGAAACCGGACTTTGCCAAATAGGTGGAGAGTCGTTTATGAATAATTCGTACGAATTTTATCATCCTCTTATTGAATGGATAGAAAATTACACAGCAGATGTTTCAAGAAAAATAAAATTTATTTTCAGCATAACTTATTACAATACCAGTTCGTCAAAAAGTTTATTTGAATTACTGGACACTCTTAAATGTTTTGAAGAAAATGGAGGTGAACTTTACATAGAATGGCATTACGATATTAACGATGAAGAAATGGGAGACGATATTACTGACCTTGCTTTAAGCGCCGAAGTTGATATTACACTCATGCCGATATAAATAAAATTACAGACTTACCTTCTTTTTAATATTTTTGCTTATTATATATTTCACATACAGTTATTTACATTTGGTTTTCAATAATCGAGCATTTCAAGTAAACTTTTGATTGTCCGATTTTACATATTGTAAGGTCTATTACATTATTTATGTAATAAATATTTGTATGTTTACTTACAGATAGTTTTCGAACTAAAATAATTTTACACAATTAAGCAAAATTAAATAGGTCGAAGACCTTTTTTTTAATCTTTCTTCTAAAACACTTCCTTTCAATTGATAATAATTCTCATCGGTATGCCGGGTTCCGGAAAAACTACCACAGGAAAAAAAATAGCAAACAAATATAAAATGGACTTCATTGATGCAGACAGCTATATTGAAGAAAAATTTCGTATGTCAATCAAGCAAATATTTTCTAAAATTGGCGAGGAAGGTTTCAGAAAGTTAGAAAAAAAAGTACTCGATGAAATACTTCAAAAAAATAATACTATCTTTGCAACAGGAGGAGGAATGCCTTGTTTTTTCGATAATATGGAAAAAATGAACAAAAAAGGAATAACAATATATTTGAATATTCCCGAAGGAATAATTGCTCACAGACTTATACATTCAAAAAAAACACGCCCACTTATACAAAATATGACAGAAGAAGAAGTTAAACAATATGTAAACTCAACGTTACAAAAAAGAAATCCTTATTTTGAAAAAGCACAATTCAGTATAGATACTTCAAAAGAAAAAATTTTTAATCTTATAGAAGAAAAAATTTTCAACTTTAATATTCCGAAAAATCAATAAAATTAACAAATTTTAAAAATGCAATATAAATTCGTAAAATACAACACTAAAAGTCGTATAGCTTATATCGTTTTAAATCGTCCGGATAAAAGAAATGCACTAAACGGCGAGTTTGTAGAAGAACTAAAAAACGCTTTTACCCGTGCCGAAAATGATGATAAAGCAAAAGTTATTATACTAAAAGCTGCAGGAAGAGCTTTTTGTGCCGGAGCTGATTTATCTTATCTGCAAAAATTGCAAAAAAT
>JAOZMN010000513.1 GCA_029934265.1 Bacteroidales bacterium | reverse complement strand
ATAAAACCGATTTCAAAATCACGATACGCTTTGTTGCGAATAATAATTTTTATCATATTTTGGAAAGTTTTTTTTATCGAAATCCAAAAAGCTGTTTTAATTTCAAGCGGAGCCGGAGTGTATTCAATTTGAGTAAGAATAAAAACAGATATAATTCCGAGTATTCCAACAACAGGATAAACATAGGTATAAGCAGTTTCGTTAAAATCCAACAACAGACCGAATAAAAAAGTAAAAATAAGCATTACTATTTTGTTTGCCGATGCCGTATATCCGTAATATTTACTGAAATTTTCATGTTTATAATTTTTTTTGAGAATTAAATTGATAACAGGCAATATAAGGGCACTTGACAAAAAGAATAATAAAAATATTGTCAAAAATACATATTGGTACACGATTTGCATTTGCATTGAACCGGTAGATGCGGGAAAGAAAAATAATAAAATCAGCGGAGCTCTCGTGATTATCGCAACAAGACGAATCATCTTACGTTTTTGGGAAGTTCTTTTCTGCAACTCGGTAAAAAGTATCGAAAAAAGCAGAACAATAACACTGAATTGAAAAAGAAAACTTATTTGATAATCGGTGCCGTCAAGTGCTTTTATCAAAACAAATTCGTTCAATGCCAGAATCCCCATGATAATACCGTCCAGTATGGTGTATATCATGTGAAGAGTAAAGGTTTTTTGTTCTTCTTTATCTATTTTTAGCAGAAACATTTTCAGGTAAAAAATGTAAAGTTTTTATTATTATTAATTTAAAATTTATCGACAAAAGTATATATAAATTTTATAGGAATATATTTATAAAAAATATTATTTTTGTATTTATTAAGAATTTATTAAATTTGCATTATGGAAATTATAAAATATGAAGGTTCAGGTTTTGTTCCCGGTATTCTTCTGGATAAAGATGCCGGAGTTTTAGAAATGACAGGAAGGGCTTGTCCTGAAGACCCTGTGGAATTTTATAAACCGATTTTTGATTGGTTGGACGGATATGCAGAAGCTCCAAACGAAAAAACAATTTTTGATTTTAAATTGACATATTACAATACCGCAACATCTAAAGTTCTGATGATGCTTCTTCAAAAACTCGAAGAACTTGCCGATGACGGACATAATGTTTTGGTCAGATGGCACTATCCCGACGATGATGAAGATATGGAAGAAGCCGGCGAAGATTATGACGAAATGATAGATGTCGATTTTGAAATGATTTCATACGAAGAAGAAGAGTAACAAATAATCGGTTATCCGAAAATATTCGGCAAATAACCGATTTTATTTAATTTTTGTGTTTTTTAATTTTCAATACTTGGTCTATTACGTCTCTGACACAGCCTGCTCCGGCTTTTTTGTCGGAAATATAATGAGCAATTTCTTTAATTTCTTCAACTGCATCGGCAGGACAACAAGCTAATCCGGTTTGCTTCATAACTTCCATATCCGGAATATCATCACCCATATATAATATGTCTTTAGGATTCAAACTGTATTTCATATAGAAATCTTCAAAATCATCAATTTTATTGTGCGATGCAAGATAAATATCGGTAACTCCCAAACCGTTAAAACGAATTTTTACCGATTGTGAATTTCCGCCGGTAATAATTCCTATCGGGTAGCCTTCATCGACTGCCGTTTTTACTGCATATCCGTCTTTTACATTCATAAAACGCATTAATTCTCCACTCGGATGAAGTATAATATTATCCGAAAATACTCCGTCCACATCAAAAACAAAGGCTTTAATGTCTTTTAATTTTTCTCTGAAATTATCCATTTTAATTTTAATTTATAAACTTTTGAATTTAAACAGTAAGGGTTTCACTTGAAGTGAAACCCTTACTTAATTAAAAAAACTTTGCAAGCATTAATATTTCATTTCAGATAATCTTTTGAAATAAGCATATTGCCATTCTGCATCGTTTTTAGCGGCTTCGAATAATTCTTCCGCTTTATCGGGGAATGCTTTCAAAAGTGAGCTAAAACGTACCTCTCCGAGTAAAAATTCTTTGAAATCTTCAAATTTCGGAGGTTTAGAATCAAGGACAAACGGATTTTTTCCTTCTTTTTCCAATTGAGGATTGAAACGGAAATTAACCCAGTAACCGCAATCAACTGCAGTTTT
>JAOZMN010000122.1 GCA_029934265.1 Bacteroidales bacterium | reverse complement strand
CCCGTTTGTTTTAATGAAGTTTTAACTCTGTCTCTGAGCTCGTTAAGTATTAAATCGGCGGTAATGTCTTTTTCTTCATGAACGGCGATAATTTGGTTCAAAAAAGAAATACCAAGCATACTCAGAAATGCTCCGGGAACGCCGTGTCCTGTACAATCAGCTGCTGCTACAATTAATTTGTTTCCTGTTTGTGAAGCCCAGTAAAAATCGCCGCTTACAATATCTCTCGGTTTAAATAAAATAAAATGTTCTTTTACAAAATCACCGAGTATTTCATCGGGTGTAAGAATTGCTCTTTGTATTTTTTCGGCATAAATTATACTGTCGGTAATTTTTTTATTTTTATTTGCAATTTCGGCTTGTGCTTCTTTTACTATTGTAATATCTGTGTCGATAAGTACGATTACTGCAACTTCTCCTTTATCATCAATGGTTGGAGTTAAGGAAGTTTGTGCCCATATTTCATGTCCGTTCCGTCCGTTAACAATGGTTTCGTACAGCACGGATTTTTTATCTTTAATACACTCATCGAATTTATTTGCTATATCCGGATAGGTGCTTGCTTTTTTGATGTTTTCTCCGAGTTCGTGTTGCAGAAGTTGCAATGTATATCCGTACATTCTTGTAAAACCTGCATTTACCCAGATAAATTCTCCCTTCTTGTTCAATATGCCTACCGCATTAGATGTTTCACTTGCAACTATTGATAATTGAGCAAGTTCTTTGTTCACCAAAGATAATTGTGAGGCTTGTATCGCAATTTCTTCTTTTTGAGTTTCAAGCAATTTGTTTTGACGTTTTTTTATTCTGTAACCTCTTAATACAAAGAATACTAATGTTAAAATTATTGCAAGAATTATAATTGATATGGTAAGGTAGTTTTTTTGCATTTCAATGGTAACTCCCATTTTTGCAAGTTCTAATTTTTGTTCGTTTATACGACTTTGTCTTTCTTCTATTTCTTTGTTTTGTTCTTCAAGAACGGTAGTTTTTTCTTTGAGTTCTTTTTCTTTTTCTTCAATTTTGATATTTTGTTCTTTGATGGCTTTTTCTTGCTTAGCTACTTCAAGTGTTTTTATTTTTAATTCATCTTCTTTTATTTTGCCTTGTTCTGCAAGTCGTACAAGTTCTTTCTTTTTAATGATTAATTTTTTTTCACTTTCTGCAATTTCCGCTTTTTGCAATTTAATTTTTTCTTTTTGTTTTTCTATTGCATCTTTCTGTCTTGTAAGTTTCTTCTTTTGATATTTTAGTTTCAGCATTTGCATTTCAAGCATTTCTTTTTGCTCTTTTACTTTTTGCTTTTCATTTTTCAGGTTTTGTTCCGATTCGTCCAGTAAAGTTTTGGCATCAATAATAACGATACCGGTAGCACTTTCAATCGAATTATCTATCGAGACACCTTTATCTTTGATATTTCTAAGGTTTACTTGATATTTTTGGTTTCCCGAAAAGTTTATCATTAATAATTTTTTATCCGACCAATTATTGGTAACAACAATGGTTTGAAAACCTTTTAAATTAATTAAAATACGTGCATAATCTTTTTTATATTTTTCCGAAACGAAAAGAATACTATTGTCAAATTCTGCAACATCTTCGGGATTTAGTACAGTTTGTACTTCAAAAGATTTTCCGTAAGAATATTTTTTTTTGCTTAATTTTTTGAGTTCTTTTGTCAGCTCGTTTGAAGCTCCGAGAAGTCCGATTGTTATTTCCCCGCTTCCGTCCCAACTAAGGTATTTTGGTAATTTGTATAATATTTTGGCTTTTTCCTTATCCGTTTGCCCAAAACTTCCGCTTGCCGACAATAAAAATATCAACAAAAAGAAATAAGCCGGTTTTAAAACGGTTGAAATAAGATTAAAAAGAATATTTGATTTTTTGAAATTATTCATATCTGTTTTTTGAAATTTTGAACTCTGTCCGAAAAGTTAAAGTTTTACTTAACAGACCAGACTGAACGTATGTTAATGTCTTAATAATCAATAAATTAATGCAAAAAAGCATATTCTATGAATATTATATGGTAAAACTTTGCCAAAGTCCTTTTTGATGGGTGCTGATATTTTGATAATCAGCATAATTAATTTACTTAAACTTTGGCAAAGTTGAGTTTCATCTTACTTGTTGAGTTTGTTGTAATCAGCCAAGAATTTTTCTAATCCCGAATCGGTTAAAGGGTGTTTCAGAAGTCCGAGAATTGCATTTAAAGGAGCTGTTATTACATCACTTCCGGCATCAATACATTGAAGAATGTGCATTGTGTGTCGCACTGAAGCTGCAAGACATTGAGTTTTGTATCCGTATTTTTGGAACATTTCCACTATCTTATATATAAGGTCTATTCCGTCTGAAGAAATATCGTCCAAACGACCAACGAAAGGTGATACATAAGTTGCTCCGGCTTTGGCGGCAAGCAGAGCTTGTCCGGGAGAAAAAACCAAAGTGCAATTTGTGCGGATACCATTTTCCGAAAAGTATTTTATAGCTTTTATTCCGTCTTTTATTATCGGAACTTTCACTACTATTTGTGGGTGCAGAGCAGCGAGTTCTTTGCCTTCTTTTATCATACCTTCGTAGTCGGTAGATATTACTTCCGCACTGACATCGCCATCTACAATTTCACAAATTGTTTTGTAGTGGTTTAGTATATTTTCTTTACCGGAAATCCCTTCTTTTGCCATTAAAGACGGATTTGTTGTAACTCCATCGAGAACACCAAGTGCTTGTCCTTCTTTTATTTGAGCAAGGTTTGCGGTATCTATAAAAAATTTCATAAGTTTATAATTATTAATTAATTTAGATGATTATGCTAATTGATTAATGATAATGTTAAAGTATTGAAAATTAGAAGATAATATCAATTTGCAAATATATAAAATAAAGTGTAATTAAGGAAAGTTTCGGGCATAAAAAAAGGGTAAGCTACTTACATTGCACTGCTCAACTTTCTACCCTTGCTACCGTCAAGTCCTGGGGGATTAAAAAGGAGCTAGTCATATAAGACTTACCCGACCACAAAAGTAGAAATTCTATTATATATAGCAAATAAATTTTACTTTTTTTTCAAAAAAAATAAAATAAAATTTTATTTCCTTTAATTTCGGACAAATTATTTAATTTTGTCGGTTATATGCGTAAAATTTCAAGTTTCATAAATAATCATAAAAAAACGGTTATTGTTCTTTGGACGATTACAGCTCCTTGGATATTGCTTTCCGTGATATTGAATCTTAGTTTTGTGCAAACAAAAGTTGCAAAATATTATGCCGATTATCTTTCCGAAAAATTAAAAAATAAAATAACAATCGAAAAAGTAAGTATCTCTGTATTTGACGGTTTGACAGCTGAGAGAATATATTTTGAAGACGACAAAACCGATACTCTTGCGTATATCAAAAAAATTTCGGTAATTCCTTTGAATATTAATTTTACTCCTGTCGAATTAGATTTTTATAATACAAAAATAGATAGTTTGATTTATTTTCTGAAAATAGATAAAGCCGGAAATACAAATTTGCAATTCATTATAGATTATTTTGCTTCGGAAAGTAAAAGTACGGAAAAAAAATCCTATTTTTTGTTAAAATGTCGAAATTTTGAACTTACAAACAGTAAATTCGTACTAAAAAAAGAACTTTCCGATACGGTAAATTTCGGACTTAATTACACCGACCTTAATGTCTCGGAAATCAATGCGTATTTGCAAAATTTTGAACTTAGGAATGCTGATATTCAAACCGAAATAAAAAATATTTCTTTTAAAGAAAAATCCGGTTTGCGTGTTGATACATTTGCAACGGAAAATACAGTTGTTACATCAAAAAACATCATAAATAAAAATCTTGTTTACAAAACACCGGATACAAGACTTGATTGTGATAGTTTGAATTTAATTTATGAAAATTGGTTGGTATTTTCCGATTTTGTAAATGCCGTAAAACTTGAAATTTCGGTAAAAAAAGATTCGCATATTGCTGTAAAAGATATTGCATATTTCGCTCCGATGTTATCCGATTACAATTCCGAATTTGGCTTTTCAGGTGAAATTTACGGGACTGTAAATAATCTTAAAACTAATAATTTAACTCTTCTTTATGGAAAAAATACTCAACTTGTTTTAAATTCAGAAACCAAAAATATTACCTATCCCGACAGTTTAAATT
This sequence comes from Bacteroidales bacterium, assembly GCA_029934265.1. Classification (GTDB taxonomy): domain Bacteria; phylum Bacteroidota; class Bacteroidia; order Bacteroidales; family JAADGE01; genus JAOZMN01. The sequence goes on along the minus strand of JAOZMN010000122.1, from coordinate 4,032 downwards.
TTGATATAAATATTAAGAAATTTGAAACGAGTATCAATGATATTTCTTCAATAAAAATAAAAAATGATACCGTAAATGTTTTTGAAATTCCGGACGAATTAAAAAATATCAAAATATTAAAATATTCCGGAAATATTGCCGGTAATTTGGAAAAATTCAGTTCAAAAGGAAAAATAACAAGTGCAGGCGGAGTCATTTTTTCTGAAATTTTGGGGATTAAAACCGAAGAAAATAAAATTGAAATTACATCTTCATTAAACACTTCAAATTTTTTACCGAATAAAATTATTTCTTTACCGACTGTAAGATATATAACGGTTTCAAATATATCGAAAATAAAAATAAGTAATGAAAATAAGTTGTTTTTTGAAAATGAAAGTATAATAGACAGCCTCGAATTTAAAACCCGAAAATATACAAATATCGGGACCTATATTAAAGGTGTCGATAAAAAAATTGACAGTCTGAATTTGTACATAAATACCGAAGGACTTAATTTTCGTGCTTTCGGAGAAATTGATTTCAGCAATAAATTACCTTCCGGAAAAATAAAGGCAGAACTTGAAAAAGCCGATTTTAATTCGCTAAAGTTAGTTTCAGATAGTAGTAAACAGGAACTTTCACTATTTTTGGATATTATTTTTTCCGGAAATTCGGCGACAAATTTTACAGGAGAAATAAGTCTTACAAAACCTTTGATTTACAAAAAAGACAGTTTGAAATTTACACTTGAAAATTTTGAATTGACAAGCAAAAAAGAAGAATTTAACGACAGCATATCCGAAATTTCAATTAAATCCGATTATCTTGATGCTTCGATAAGCGGTATTTTCAATATCGAAGAAATTATCGGAAGTGCAAATGTTATGTTGCACAGTTTTGCTCCGACTTTAAGTTCAAAAAGTTCGGAATATTTCAGCGGAGCGGAAGTCGGGAAAAATAAAGGCTATTTTTCCGTAAATATAGATTTGAAAAATACGGAAAGAATTACCGGATTATTTGCACCGGAAATTGAAATTGCCGGGCGGACAACTTTAACCGGATATTTTAATTCTTCGCAAAATCAGCTTGATTTTTCAGTTACCGGAGAGGAATTTACCAATAATGAGTTGATTATAAACGACCCGTTTTTGTTGTGCTATACCGTTTCGGATTCTTTGATAATAAATACAGGTTGTACAAATTTTATTTATAATGATTATTTAATCGAAAATCCGGATTTTAATGCGGGATTGAAAAATGACAGCGTTGAATTTGGTTTGACTTGGGATAATAGAGTAGATTCTTTAAGAAACAAGGGCGATTTGTCCGGTTTATTGACATTCTCCTCAAAGGAAAATCTTAAAAATTCATCTTACAAAATATATTTTAATAACTCTGATTTTATTATAAAAGATTCATTGTGGCAACTTGAAAAATCGGTGATAGAATTAGATACAACTTCTGTAAAATTTAATAATTTCAGTTTGTATAACGGTGAGCAGAAAATTCTTATCGAAGGAAATGTAAGTGAGTACGAGGGAGATTTTTTGCAGTTGGATTTTACCGATTTTCGTCTCGAAAACTTAAATTTGTTTTTCGATAATGGTTTTAAAATTGAAGGAAAACTTACCGGAAATTCGAGAATAATAAATGCTTACAACAAGCCGATGATTTTCACCGACAATTCCGTAAAATCGCTTATGATAAATGAAATTTCGTTGGGCGATATGTATCTGAAAAGTAATTGGGTCGATTCGAGTTCGTATATTAGTATAAATGTAAGCACGGAAGCAGGGCGACGGCGTAAAATAAAAACTACTCAAATTACAGGACATTACTCTCCAAAAACAGATAGTATTTCTTTGGATATAAGCATAATAGATTTTCGTCCAAAAAAATTCAAAAGCTATTTCGACGATTATATAAGTTTTAAAAGAGGAACAAATATTATAGGAAATGCGAATGTTTCCGGTACACTCAAATCTCCGAAAATTTTCGGAGAAATTTCTTTGAGGCAGACAAATTTCAAAGTAAAATATACAAATACTCGCTATAATATTAACGGTATTATGAAATTAAGTTTCGATAATAATGAAATAAATATTACCGAAACAAAATTAATTCCCGAACAAGGGCGTGGTTTTGCCCTGCTTTCCGGTAAAATAAAACATAGTAATTTCAGTAATTTTATTTCGGATATTGATATTAAAACGGATAATTTCAGAATATTGAATACACAAGCCGACGACACTTCTTATTTTTACGGACAAGCATATATTTCCGGCGATATTAACGTTAAAAGCTCGGAAACCGATACGAAAATTACGGCTTTGACTGTTACCGAAAACGGAACGAAAATTTTTATTCCGCTTACTTCAGGAACTTCTTTGAGTGAAGAAAACGGTTTTATGAGTTTCGTAAAAACCGAAAAAACCGGCAAACACAAGCGTAAATCTAAAACTGTTGCAGAAGAAAATACACTTTACGGTTTTAGTTTAAATGTCGGAGTAGAATTAACACCCGGTGCTGAAATTCAGTTAATTATGGATCAAATGTCCGGCGACATCATAAAAGCGAAAGGTAGGGGAAATATTGATTTGATAATGGACAATACCGACGAAATTAAAATGTTTGGCGATTATACAATTCTGAAAGGAGACTATCTTTTTACTATGAAAAATGTTTTCAGCAAAAAATTTGAAATAGAAAAAGGAGGCGTGATAATGTGGAAAGGAGACCCGTATAATGCTCTTATAGACATGAATGCAATTTATAAATTGCGGAAAGTATCGGTTTACGATTTTTTGCCTGAATTGCAATATCGTGAAATAAAAACAAGAGTAAATTGCGAATTGAAAATGACTGAAACGCTTTTGAAACCTCATATAGAGTTCGGAGTAACAATGCCTTACGTGAATGAACAAATTTCGCAACACTTGAAAAACCTTCCCGAAGACGAAATTAGCAAACAACTTTTATCATTATTGATATTAAACAGGTTTCAGCCTTTGCCGGGATTAAGTCGTGATGATAATCAGGGCAGCTCGCCGATAAATACAAGCGAAGTACTTACTAATCAGCTTAATCATTGGCTTTCACAAATCAGTGAAGATGTTGATGTCGGTGTGAATTATAATACCGGCGACAATATTACGAGCGACGAAGTTGAGCTTGCACTTTCTACTCAAATTTGGGATGAAAGGCTTACCATTAACGGAAATGTCGGAGTCGGCGGGGGACTAAGAACAGGGCAGGAACAGACCGGTACTAATAGTATTGTCGGTGATGTGGAAGTTGAAATTAAATTGAACAAAAAAGGCTCTCTTAAAATGAAAGCCTATAATAAATCCAATGATGTTACGGCTTACGATGAAGCTCCTTATACTCAGGGTATTGCTATTTTTTTAAGAAAAGAATTTAATGCAGTTCTTTTTAGAAGAAAAAAGAAAGTTGAAGATTTTGAATTTAAACATTAAATCTGATATTCAAGATATTACCGTCTTCAACTATATATTTTTTCCCTTCTATGGCAAGTTTTCCCGATTCTTTACATTTTTGCTCCGAACCGTATTTTATAAAATCGTCGTATTTCATAACTTCGGCACGGATAAAACCTCTTTCTAAATCGCTGTGAATTACGCCGGCGGCATTTGGAGCTGTTGCTCCTTTTTTGATAGTCCAAGCACGTATTTCTTTTACACCGACTGTGAAAAATGTTTGCAAATTCAGAGAAGAATAAGCGGCAAAAATAAGTTTATTTACTCCCGGCTCGGAAAGTCCGGCATCTTCCAAAAATTCGTTTCTTTCTTCTTCCGTTTCGAGTTCGGCAATATCGGCTTCGAGAGCGGCGGCAATTATTATTATTTCCGTACCTTCCTCTTTTAGAGCTTCTTCTACGGCTTCAGTATATTTATTTCCTGTGGTTGCCGATGCTTCATCTACATTGCAGACGTATATAACAGGCTTTAATGTAAGTAGTTGCAAATCTTTAACCACCAATAATTCTTCCGAATTTAATTCGCAAGTAGAAGCCGGTTGCAGTTCTTCGAT
>JAOZMN010000121.1 GCA_029934265.1 Bacteroidales bacterium | reverse complement strand
TTAAATAAAATCAAAAATAAGTAAAGTCACCACTTTTATACGCTATCAATAAATTATTTAGAATAAAATTATTTACATTATAAAAAAGTATAAAATAAAAATAAAAACCTGTTTAATCATAAAAAAGATAAAATTATGAAAAAATTTTTAAAAGTTTCGTTTATTTCGATAATTATTATTGCCTTAATTTTCGGTGGCTGGTTTGCTTACTACAAATATTTTGCCGAAACTTCATCTCGCAGTTCTTTGACTCTGATTCCGGAAGATGCCGTTTTTGTGGTTCAAACAAGTAATTTGACAGATGCCTGGGACGAACTGAGCAAAAGTAATCTTTGGAAATACATGACTACAAATTCTGTTTTTAAAGATTTAGATGAAGATATTAATCTGGTAAACAAGTATGTAAGAGATAACAAAGCTACAAATATGCTCTTGTCCGGAAGAGAATTAATGATGTCCGCACACATGATTTCGGGTAAAGATTGGGATTTTGTATTCATTGTCGATTTGGAAAGTGCAAGCATGATAAAAGGCGGTATGAAAAAAGCACTCGGATTAGTTTCCGGTTTTTCGGTAAGCGAAAGAGAGTATCACGGCGAAAAAATTATTGAGCTGAGTGATAATGAAAACCCTAAAGATAAGATATATATGTCTATAATCGACAATCTTTTCGTAACGACTTTTACAGGCTCGCTTATCGAAAAAATTATTGAACAAAAAGAAAATTCACAAGATGAAAGTAAAAACAAACAATTAGAAAATAATCCTCTTTTTAAGGAAGTTACAAAAAATCTGGGAGGAAGAAAATTATTCCGATTTTATTTTAATTACAAAGAACTGAGCAAATTCAGCTTGGCATTTATGACCGAACCTTCCGAAACTATAGATATGCTTTCAAATTCGCTCGGCTTTTCGGCTCTGAATATATTTTTGGAAGACGAACAACTGACTTTCGACGGTTTTACAAATGTCGATTCCGTAGGTTCTTACGTAAAAGCCCTTGCCGGGGTAAAACCCGGTAAACTTTCCGCCGATAAAATAATTTCCGACCAAGCATCTTTATATTTTTCGCTCGGATTTGAGGATTTTATGGAATTTTACAATAATCTGACCGGTCAATACGAAGCCGGAAATACTGAAGATATGGCAGACATCAACAAAGAAATTACACTAATGGAAAAGTTTTTGGGAATAAGTCTGCAAGAAAATCTTTTCGATTGGATAGGTAATGAAATTGCATTTGTAAAACTTCGTCCGAATAAAGAAAAAAATACCCGAATGGAGGACGTTGTAGTACTGTTTCATGCCAATGACATCGAAAAAGCAAAACAAGGTTGGGGACACATTATAAACAGAATAAATAAACGAACCGTTGTAAAATTCAAAACCGAAAATTATAAAAATTTTGAAATAAATATTCTCGAAAGAAGAGGTATTTTTAAAATATTTCTCGGTAAGATGTTCGAGCAGTTGGAAAAACCTTATTACACTTTTATTGAAGATTATCTGGTGATGAGTAATTCAAAAGAAACTTTAAAAACCATAATCGACGATTATACAAAAGGAAGAACGCTCGCACACAAAGCAAAATTTGTTGATTTTAAAGAAAATTTTGAAGGAAAATCAAATGTATCCGTTTTTATTCAGACACCTAAAATGTATCAAAACCTATATTACAGCAGTACGCCGGAGGACAGAAAATCCATAAAAGAAAACAAAGAATTTATACTCAGTTTCGCACAAATAGGGTTTCAGCTGACTTCAAAAGACGATATGTTCGATACAAAATTAATTGCAAAACACGACATTGAGGCAGTAAAATCAGATGAACTTGAAAAATTCGAGAAAGAAGCCTCCGAAAGTTTATTCAGAGACGAGTTTGATTCTCTTTGGTTTAAAATTTCCTTGCCGGAAGATACTTTGGCAACAGATAGACTTTATGTTTCTTATTATCCGGAAACACAAACGTTAAAACAAGAAGGTAATATTTCGGACAACAACATAAACGGCGTATGGAAAAGCTACTACGAAAGCGGAAATCTTGAAAGCTCGATAAATTACACAGACGGCAAAATTACCGGAGAAGCATTTTTCTATTACGATATACCGGAAGCAACAAAAAGAGCCTCCGTTACTTTTGAAGACGATAAAATTGAAGGAGATTTTCTGGAATTTTACGATACCGGTGCAAGAAAATCGAAAATGGCTTACGAAGATAATATTCCGGAAGGTGAAGCTGAATTTTATTATCGTACAGGCGGAATAAAAATTAAAGCAAATTATAAAGACGGAAAAAAACACGGAAAATGGATATATTTCGATGAAAAAGGAAATCAAATAGGAAAAGAAAAATGGAAAAACGGAAAACGAAAATAAACAGTAAAATTTACAAATTAATAAAAATTTACACAATTACATAAACAACATTGGCTCAAGTTTAAAATTGAGTTGGTAAACTTTGTTTTCGGCACTTGTGCGGTTATTTTTCATTATAGCCGTCAAGTTAAGAATGTAACTATCCGGTTTATAATTAGCACCGTGCTTTAGCTCGGTGTAATAATTGTAATTTTGTAGGGCTTTAGCCGAACGGCAAAGCCCTCACGCAAGTAAATTATCTACTTAATGTAATATTTTTTATTTTCGGATAGAGCCTATCCGGCTTATTTATTAACACCGAGCTAAAGCACGGTGCTAATTATTTTCATAAATAACCGGTTTATAAAAAAATAAACCAACTCAATTTTAAACTTGAACCAAAAAAAATAGAAACCAAATTCGGCAACTATAAATACAGCGTAAAATATATCGACAATAAAATTATCTATTACAGAGTTCGCACAAGAAACAAAGGCAGATTCAGACCAAGTGAATACGAAAATTTAAGACGTTTTTACAGAAAAATGTACGCAAACGATAAAATTTCTCTTACTTTAGTAAAAAAAATATAAAAATCAAAGACCTTACTTTTCCGTTACACTGCCTTTTTCGAGTTCAAAAAGTTTGTACTCGATACCGGTTTCGGACAAAATATTTGCAACACGTTCTTTACTTGTATCACTTATAAATATTTGTCCGAAATCGTCGCCTGTAGTAAGCTCCATAATTTTACGGACACGTTTTCGGTCGAATTTATCAAAAATATCGTCTAATAAAAGTATCGGTTTGAGTTTACTCACTTTTTGAATAAAACTAAATTCGGCAAATTTCAGTGCAATAAGAAACGTTTTTTGCTGACCTTGCGAAGCCGTTTTGTTCAAAGAAAAATCATCAATTTTAAAAACCAAATCGTCCCTATGAACACCAATGCCGGTATATGTAAGAGTTAAATCTTTGTCGATATTATTGTTCAACAATTCGAGCATATTTCCCTCACTTATTTGCGATTTATAAGCAAGAGACACGTTTTCGTTAGCTTGAGAAATAAATTTATAAAAATCTTGAAAAATAGGAATTAAATTATTCGTAAATTTGTTTCTGCGAGTAAAAATCCGCTCGCCCAAAGCTGATAATTGTTCATTATATATTAATAAGGTGTCTCTATCGTATTTTTTATAAATTCCGGCATCTTTCAAAAGTTTATTCCTTTGCGAAAGTATCCGATTGTAATTTATCAAGATACTCAAATATTCTCTGTCGTATTGCGAAATTACAAGGTCGATAAATTTTCGTCGCTCTTCGGCACCGTTTTTTATAAGTTTAGAATCGTCCGGCGAAATAATTACAAGCGGAAGCAAACCTATATGCTCGGAAAGTTTTTTGTAATCTTTACTATTTCGTTTGAAAGTTTTTTTTTTGCCTTTTTTAAAACTGCAAGCAACTTCTTCATTTTTATCTAAGCGATTAAATGTTGCTTTGAGCATAAAAAAATCGCTGTCGTGCTTTATGCTTGTTGCATCGGAATAATTAAAATAACTTTTACAAAATGACAAATAATATATTGCGTCCAATAAATTTGTTTTTCCAGCACCATTTAAGCCGGTAAAACAATTAAGTTTTTGAGAAAAAATTAATTCTTCTTGCTCTATGTTTTTGAAATTCAGTATTGTAAGTTTATTTAAAAACATTTTTATTTTTTAACAATTCCTTAATATTACACAAAAGTACAAAAAATATAGATTAAAATTTCTGTATAATTGATAAAAAATTTACATTTGCCGGACATAAAAACAATTTATAATCTGTAATTTTGGATTATAAATTGTTAATGTTTTGATTACTATCATTTTATGGGTTTTTAAATTTAATATATCTAAAAAAAATCTTTATATTTGAATAAAAATAATTATTATAATTTGCGTTAATTACAAATTTGAATAAAAAAATGGCAAAAACGAAAGAAAATCACACAGAAGACAGTTTTGAAGCAATACAAAGTTCGCTTACCGGAGCAGAGCAGTTTATCGAAAAAAATCAGAAAGTATTAGTTTTTATAGTAGCCGGAATACTTGCGATAGTTGGAATAGTTGTTGCTTATCAGAAATGGTACGCAATACCCAAAGAAAACGATGCACACGAACAAATGTACGTTGCAGAAGACTATTTTGAAAGAGATTCTTTCAACTTGGCTTTAAACGGAGACGGTAACTATCCCGGTTTTCTTGGAATTATAGACGATTACAGTTCTACCCATGCCGGAAATCTTGCAAAATATTATGCCGGAGTATCTTACTACAATTTAGGTGATTACGATAATGCAATCGATTATCTTGAAGATTTCAGTGCTTCCGATAAAATGGTAGCCCCGATAGCAAAAGGTTGTACAGGCGATGCTTATTCTCAGAAAAAAGAATATAAAAAAGCAGTAAAATATTATCTTAAAGCCGCTTCCATGAGCAATAATGACTTTACCGCACCGATATATTTAATGAAAGCCGGCAGAGTTTACGAAAGTTTGAACGATTGGAAATCTGCTCTTGATATTTATCAAAAAATTAAAAAGAATTATAAAGATACCAAAGAAGGGAAAGCGATAGATAAATTTATTACACGAGCAAAATTGAGTTTGTAAGGTCTTCGACCTTTTTAATGGGGCAAAGCCGTATTTATAAAAATCTAATAATTAAGTTATTATGCAAAAGTAAATGCGGAAAAATTTTTGTATTAGTACTTAATAAAAAATTTAAAACTGTTTCATAACTGAACCGGAAAAAAATGGCTTCAAAACTAAAAAACTTATCCGATTACGATATAAATTCTGTACCTGATGCTTCGGATATGAAATTCGGAATAGTTGTTTCCGAATGGAATAACAAAATTACGGAAGCCTTGTATCAAGGAGCTTATGAAGTTCTTTTGAAGCACAATGCGAAACCGGAAAATATCATAAAAGATTATGTTCCGGGAACTTTCGAACTTACTTTCGGAGCTAAATTATTACAACAAAGAAATGTCGATGCTGTAATAGTTCTTGGTTGCGTTATTCAAGGTGAAACTCGTCATTTTGATTTTATTTGTAACGGAGTGGCAAACGGAATTACCGATTTGAACAAAAACGGAAATGCTCCCGTAATTTTCGGAGTTCTTACTACCGATAATCTGCAACAAGCAACAGACCGCTCCGGCGGAAAACACGGAAATAAAGGAACCGAAGCCGGAATTACCGCCATAAAAATGGTAGCTTTTTCAAGACGAAACGAATTTAGAATAAGATAAAAATTTTCAAACCGGTTAAAACAAAACAAAGCTCGAAATTTAAAATTTCGAGCTTTGTTGTTTAAAAATGTGGTTATTAAATTTTTATTTCAAATAATCATCAAAATATCTCGATACTTTTTTCTTAAGATGTACACGAGTTGTACCACTCATGTTATGCTCACTGTTCGGATATATAAAATAATCCAAATCGGTATCGGCTTTTATGCAGGCTTTTATAAAATCCAGACTGTTTTGCGGAACCACAACAGGGTCGATATAACCGTGTATCATTAATAATCTGCCTTTGAGCTTGTCGGCTTTATTGAGCAAACTTGCATTTTCAAAACCTTCCGGATTTTCTTCCGGCGTGTCCATATAACGTTCGCCGTACATTACTTCATAATATTTCCAATCGATAACAGGACCGCCGGCAACTCCGACTTTAAAAGTTTCCGGGTGCATTGTCATCAGAGAGGTTGTCATAAATCCACCATAGCTCCAGCCGTGTACACCGATTTTGTCGGCATCTACATAAGATAAACTTTTCAGAAACTCGACACCTTTCATTTGGTCTGCAACTTCATTTTGACCGCAATTTCGGTGTATTACGCTTTCAAATTCAAAACCTCTGAAAGCCGAACCTCTATTATCGAGAGTAAACATTATATATCCTTGCTGTGCCATGTATTGTTGCCAAAGACTTGCTCCGCCGAGCCAACTATCCGTAGTCATCTGAGCATGGGGACCTCCGTAAACATAAACAATCACCGGATATTTTTTACTTTTATCGAAACCTGTCGGAAGAATTAATCTGTAATATAAGTCCGTTTTGTTGTCTGCGGCTTTTATCGTTCCGATTTTCATTTCGCCCATAGCATATCCTTCCAATTTATTTTTTGATTTCATTACTTCTTTTATTTGTTTGCTGGAAGCATCATAAATTCCTGAAATTGAAGGAGTTTCAGTGTTACTGTAAGTATCGAAAAAATAAGTTCCGTTATGATTTAAAGTAATGCTGTGAGTTCCTTTTTCGGGAGTCAAACGAGTAATAGTTCCTTTTTTGATATTGACTTTATACAAATTAGTTTCCAACGGGCTGTCTTTTGTTGCAGTAATAAATACGTTTTTATGATTTTGGTCTAAACCGACAATACTTTTTACAACCCATTTCCCTTTTGTAACTTGCTTTATTTGAACTCCTTCCGTATTATATAAATAAAGATGATCATATCCGTCTTTTTCACTATAGTATAAAAACTCATCGCTATCAACAAAATAAAGCGGGTGTTCAGGCTCTACATATTTTTCATTTATTTCTTCAAATAAAGTTTTCACTATTTTTCCTGTCGAAGCATCATATTTGTTAAGTTTCAAATAATTTTGCTCACTGTTCAAAACTCCGATATAAATATATTTTTCGGACAGATCCCAAGTTATTGAAGTTAAATATCTTTCTTTTGTAAAATCTGTAACTTCCATGTAAACAGTCTTTTTCGTTTCTACATTATAAATTCCGAGAGTAACTTCTTCACTTTTTTGTCCTATCATCGGATATTTTTCATTTTTGAGAGTAGCAATTTCGGTGTTTATATTCACAAGCGGATAATCGGAGACCATTGTTTCGTCTTTCCTGTAAAAAGCGAGTAAATTTCCTTTCGGCGACCAAAAAATTCCTTTATCTATACCAAATTCCTGACGATGAACATAATCGCTTCCGCATACAATTCCTTCATTTTCTTCGTTCGTAATTTGTATAATTTCATAGTTATTTCCCATAAAGAAAAGATTATTTTTTTCCGTAAAAGCAACGTAGCCGGTTTCGGTGTGAGGCATTATATTTTCGGCATCTTTGGGAAGTTTTGCCGCATATTCGACAACTTTTTCTTTAATATTGTAAACGATATAATTACTGTTTATGGTAAAAACCAGTAAATCAGGACTTTTCCACGAATAATCCCAGTAAGGAATATAGCTTATTTTTTCCAAAAAAACTTTACCGAGAGCTTCGTTTATTTCGGAAAGACTTGCCAAAATGGTTTTATCTTTACCACTTACGCTCAATCTGTAAATTGTACTGTAATTTTCGACATAAGTAAAATCGTCGGTGCCGGTGTAAGTTGTTATTCCGTCGGGTTTGTCGGGTGCAAATTGTCGCCACTGTCCCATTACGGCATCACTGACCGTAAAATTTTTCTTCTGCGAAAATCCTTGTATTCCGATAAGAATTACGAATAATAATATTGCTGTTTTTTTCATAGATAAGAGATTTAATTTATGGTTAAATTTTTGATATAATTTCCTGTTTTTTCTATCAGCCAAGATGGTGTTGAAGTCGCACCGCTGATACCTACCGAGTCGTCCGAATTAAACCATTCTTTACGAATTTCATTAATATCCGAAATAAAATGACTTCTTTTGTTTACTTTTTTACAAATTTCATACAATACTTTTCCGTTTGAACTTTTTTTACCACTTACAAAAATAATTATATCGTGTTTTTTGGAAAAAGTTTTCAAAAAATCATTTCTTCCGGAAACCTGACTACAAATGGTATTATTTGTTTTTACATTTTTTTCGTTAATATCGGAATTCCTGTTTTTAATGCGTTTTTTTATTTCATCAGATATTTTTTTT
>JAOZMN010000512.1:1223-2162 GCA_029934265.1 Bacteroidales bacterium | reverse complement strand
TCCGAATTTTAAAAAAAATACAAAAAGAGTTCTTATCGAATTTGTCTTGTTTGAAACAGAATTAAAAGAAACAATTTTGACAATAGAAACCGATAAACGTCATCAATATACAGAAGAATATATCGAGCTTACAAAAGAATTTTATTTGAAAATGTAAAAAATGTAAAAATATTAGTAAATTATTTCAAAAAAATACGATATTTGCAGTTAGTTTATATCTTAAAAAAAACAAATTTCCTGTAAAAATATAAAATATGGCATTAAAATTTGACAGTATAAAGAGTTTATTTATCGTAGAAGAAAAAAATCCCGACGTTAAGAAAGAAGAAAAAACTCCGGAAATAAAAAAAGAAGCACATACAAAAGATACCGGAATTTCATGGTCATCTTCTGCCGGAAATACAACTAATACAACGACTTCCGTAACCGGTAGCACCGGTAAATCGGAGCATAAAACAGGTGCTTTCAATAATAAAATATTCAATTCGCTTACAAAAGCAATTTCAAATGCAAATTTGCACGGCGAAGATTATTTGGAATTTGTGCAAGCCCTTAAAGCAATGAAAGATATTCCTTTGGATTTGAATATAAAAATACAAACTGTTCTTGCAACGCTTTCCACCAAAGGGCTTACAACACAAAAAGTAATAGAAACCGCAGATTTTTATTTGAACGTTCTGGACAACGAAAAAAGAAAATTTAACGATGCTCTTTCGATGCAACGAAAAACCGGAATTTCAAAAAAAGAAGAAAATATTAAATCTATAGATAAGGCAAATAGAGACAAAGCAAAACTTATTGAAGGTTTATCGAAAGAAATAAAAGAAAATCAACAAAAAATGGAGAAAATTAAACAGGAAATTCTGCAATCGGAAGTCAAAATTAAAAAAACCGAAAATGATTTTTTGATTACTTTCGATACCGTTGCAAATCAGATTA
>JAOZMN010000512.1:0-1213 GCA_029934265.1 Bacteroidales bacterium | reverse complement strand
ATCAGATTAAAAGCAATGTCGAAAAAATTAAAGCAATAAACAATTTATAATGAATAAATAACAACGAACAGTTTACGAAAGTAAAATTTGATAATTAAATTCATAAATCATAATTCATAAATCAAGACATGATAGACGGAGCAAAACAAAAAGCAAAAACATTCTGGAAACGTCCGGAAGGGAAACTCGGAGCATTATTTATTATAGCAGCAGTAGTTATAGCAGGAGTATATGCTACGCAAATTATTGCTTTTATAACCGGCTTATTCGCAACCCTTATAACAGCCATTGCATTTTTTGTAGTGATGGGAATAATACTTTATGTATTGTTCGACCCTAAGTTTCGGAATTTGGTTTGGTATATGTATAAAGGAATTATGCGTAAAATAACAGGAATGTTTGTGCAAATAGACCCTATAAAAATACTCGAAACTTATATCGAATATCTTTATAAGAATCTTAAAGAAATGAATACGCATATTGCGAAACTTCGAGGACAACTTGCTAAACTTAAAAGTGTTGTAGAAAAAAATAAACGTGAAATGTCTCAAAGTCTAAAAATGGCGGAGCAAGCCAAGAAGAAGGGAAACAATGAACTTGTGGCAATAAACACAAGACAGTACGGACGACTTAAAGAAACAAATAAACGTTATAATACTTTATTGGGAAAAATGGATTTACTTTATAAAGTCCTTGCTAAAATTCATAAAAATTCAGGATATTTGATAAAAGATACGGAAAATGAAGTTAGAATGAGAAAACAAGAGTATCAAGCAATTAAATCCGGACATTCTGCCATGAAAAGAGCAATGAGTATAATTCAAGGAGACCCTGATAAAAAAATGATATTTGATATGGCTACCGAAGCTGTTGTCGATGATGTTCACAATAAAATCGGAGAGATGGAAAGATTTATTGAAATTTCAGGAAGTTTTATCGACAGCATCGACCTTCAAAACGGTGTTTATGAGCAAGAGGGACTTGAACTTCTTGAAAAAATGGAAAAAGAGGGTGTTTCGTTCCTTCTTGGAGAGCCACCCAAAGATATTCCGGGTATCGAGCCTGAAACTGAAATTGAAGTAACAAAAGAAGTCGGAAATATCAGCGATTACTCAAACTTATTTGATTAAAAAATTGAACGAATTATTTAAGAGTTTAGAATAAAAAGACCCTTAGGGTTTGATTTAACAAAATTTAATAAATCTAAATATTT
>JAOZMN010000120.1 GCA_029934265.1 Bacteroidales bacterium | reverse complement strand
AAATTCTAAAATTAAAAAAACAAAACCCAAAATCCGATACAAGCAAATTAGAAAACGAAATTGACAAACTTGTTTATAAAATTTATAACTTGACAGACGAAGAAATAAAAATTATCGAAAATGAAACAGCTTGATTTTAAATATCATTATCAAAATAAGTATTACGACAATATTTATAAAAGCCTTATTAATCAGGCGAAAGTAAAATCATAAATCTACAATCAAAAATAGTCAATTACTTAACTTTGCATAACCGAAAAAATGAACTTAACACAATATCTACACCCCGTAGATTTTAACAAATCGGATTTTATTTCGATACCGTATTTCGACTCTCTTTTTTGTAATATGTATAAATTTTCCGATACGGATAAATTATTCGATATTGAAAATTACGATATTGCATTAATCGGAATACCGGAAGACAGAAATACCCCGAACAAAGGAACCGCAAAAGCACCGGACTTAATCCGTAAAAGTCTGTACGAATTGTACAAACCTGTAAATAAAATCAAAATTATCGACTTGGGAAATCTGAAAAAAGGCAATAAAATTAACGATACTTATGCCGCTTTGTCAGATATTATACATTATTTGAACACAAAAAACATAACAACAATTTTAATCGGCGGAAGCAGTGAATTTATTTCTCCTGTATTTTCGGCTTATAAGAAAAGCAAAAAAGATATAACGCTTTGTGATATAGATGCAAGGTTTGATTTCGGAACCGGAGAAACTTTCAATTCAGAATCATATTTGCACAGAATACAAGAAGAATCAGTTGGGGTAGATTTCAGATTTATAAATATCGGCTATCAAACATATTATTGTCCGGAAGAAGAGTTAAGTTATTTAACAAATGAAACTTACGAACTGCACAGGCTTGGAATTGTTCGACAAAATATCGAGCTTACCGAACCTCAAATAAGAGATGCCGATATCGTTTCGATAGATATAAGTTCCGGCAAAAGTTCCGATGCTCCCGGACATTATAATCCTTCGATACACGGTTTTTACGGCGAAGAATTATGTCAGATTGCAAGATACGCCGGCATGAGCGACAAACTGACTTTTTTCGGAATATTTGAAGTAAACCCCGATTTTGATATAAATAATCGAACAAGTAAACTTTCGGCACAGATAATTTGGCATTTTATACAAGGTTTTTATCAAAGAAAAAATGAATATCCTGTCAAAGAAAATGCCGAGTTTAAAAAATATATGGTTCATATTCCGGATATTGAAGGTGAAATTATTTTTTATAAAAGCAATAAAACAGAACGCTGGTGGTTTGAAGTTCCGCAAGAAAAAGAAGAGCCGAAAATTTATTCCTGCTCGCATGAAGATTTTTTGAACGCAAGTAAAGAAGAAATCCCTGAAAAATGGTGGAAATTGTATAAACAGAATATGTAAACTCTCATTGAGAGCTTTAATAATCTTATACAAAAAACAGATAATTAGTGTGCGTCTATAAAGTGCTTGATTTTTAAAATTTAATATTTTTGATGAGTTTTTTATTATTTTAATGAAGTAGATGCCTTTGTATCAGACGAATTAAAATAATGAAAAAATCGCAAAAAGATTATTTTTAAATTCAATGACTTTATGGACGCACACTAATTAATTAATTTCTAATTATTTTATCTAATTATATACAGATGAAAATAGCAATTTACGGAAGGCTTTACGAGCCGGATTTCGGACAATATATAATAGATTTTTTCAATAAATTGAAAACATTTAATTATGAAATAACAATTTATTCCGAATTTTATAAATTTATGAAATCCGAAGCCGGTTTCGACCCGGAACCCGATGAAACTTTTACCGGAGTTTTCCGAAAAGATAATCATATCGACTTGGTTTTCAGTATCGGAGGCGATGGAACATTTCTTGAAACAGTCTCTTTTGTAAGGGATTGTAATATTCCTATTGTCGGAATAAACAGCGGACGGCTTGGCTTTTTGGCAAATATTTCCAAAGAAGAAATTTCACCGGCTCTGGAATCAGTACATTCCGGTGATTACAAAACGGAAGAACGAACATTAATTGAAGTAAACTCAAAAGTTTCCGTTTTCAACGATTTTAATTACGCACTTAACGAAGTTACAGTCCAGAAACGAGATTCCGGCTCGATGATAACCATACACGTTTATGCAAACGATAAATTTTTGAACAGCTACCGAGCTGACGGACTTATAATCTCAACCCCCACAGGTTCAACAGCTTATTCTTTAAGTGTAGGCGGTCCGATAGTGCTTCCCGGCTCCAAAAATTTTATTATTACACCGATAGCTCCTCACAATTTAACGGTACGACCGATTGTAATTCCGGACAGCTGTATCTTAAAAATAAAAATCGAAGGCAGAAATAAAAATTACCTTGCATCTTTGGATTATCGTTCCGAAATTTTAAATACCTCAACTTGTTTAACTGTAAAAGCAGCCCCTTTTTCCATAAAAACAGTAAAATTCGACAATAAAAATTTCTTCGACACATTAAGAAATAAACTTATGTGGGGATTAGATAAACGTAATTAGTGTCTTCGACCTATTTAATAGAGCAAAGTCAAGAGTATAATTTATTGATATTTAGAATAGTATAACATTACAAATGCGGAAAAACTTTAGTAAGACTACTTAATATTTTCAATAAAAAAACAATAGAAATAAAAAAAAAACGTTATTTTAAAGAAGTGAGTGAAAAATAAATAATAAACTACCCCAAACTACTTACTTTTTTTGTTTATTATAATTCAAAAAAGAGTTCAATATAAAAAGTATATTTTTTTACAATCAGACCCTTATGGTTTTAATTAAAAGACTGTAAATCAATTGTTTGGATTTATTAAATTTTGTCAAATCAAACCCTAAGGGTCTTTTTATACCAAACTCAAAAAAGACTTCATATTTTAATATAGTTTATCATTTCATTTTCACTAAATATTATATTTGATGTAAAATTTATTGTTTTTCTAAAAATATTCTTGTTACTTTGTAAACCGTGCGAATTATTCCGGAATAATTATTGCTTTTGAACTTAAAAACCAATTAATATATTATCATTATGAAAAAAATAATTTACGTTTTGCTTGTTACAATTTTTATAATTCCCCTTAATTCAAGCGGACAAAGATGGAAAGAAGAACGTCTTTCCGTAGTTTTCGGTACGGGAACCAGTCATTTCTTGGGAGATTTGGGAGGAGGTAAAAAAGAAGCCGCCCACTTTTTCGGAGTAAGAGACCTTGATTTTGTTACCACCAGACCAACAGGACAAATAGGAGTTCGATACAGATTTTACGAAGAACTTTACGCAAGAGCCACTTTTACATATACCTTACTTTCATCAAGAGATGACGCATCACAAGAAATCAACAGAAAATTAAGAAATCTCAGTTTTCGCTCGCACGTATGGGACTTAGGAGCACAGGTAGAGTATACTTTTATAAAAGAAAAACCGGCACCGAGATACGCTTTTAACAGTTTGAGTAAAGCTCGACAAATAAGTGCATTCTTAATAGTCGGCGGTGGCGGACTTTATTACAATCCACAAGCATATTTTGACGGAGAATGGGTAAATCTCCGACCTCTCGGAACAGAGGGACAAGGACACGTAGAAAGTTATGATTTTATTGACCCCAACACAAGAGAAGAGGCTACTCAAAAAGTGCCAAAACAGTACGGTAAATTCACATGGCAAGCAACTATCGGACTTGGTTTAAAATACAATTTAAACAGATTTTGGGCAATCGGCTTAGACGTTACAAACAGATATACCGGCTCTGATTATATAGATGACGCACACGACAGATATTTTAATTTTGCACAAGAAGGAATTGACAATCCGCTCGGTGCAGAGCTTGCCGACCGACAGCTGGCAAGTATAACTGATGTTGATGGAAACAAAACCGTAGGAGATGACAGAGCACCATGGGATACAGGACAACCGTACAGAGGAGACCCTGATTACAACGATGCTTTTATTTTGACAATACTTTCGGCACATTATAAATTTAAAAATACAATGAAAGGAATGCCTAAATTCTAATTTTTAAAAACTCTTAATAATTTGAAATATACAACTTTAATATTATGCTTAATCTTTTTTACAAGCACCTCTAAAAGCCAAAAATTGTTTAATGAAATCGGCATACAAGGAGGCGTTGCATATTATTTGGGAGATGTAAATCACGACAAACAATTTTATTCCGTAGAACCGGCTTTCGGAGGAACAATAAGGAAAAATTTTAACCCGAGATATTCAGTTCGATTTCAATTTATCCAAGCTAATGTTAAGGGTAACGACCAAGATTTCAAAAGTTTATATCAAAAAGAAAGAAACAATCATTTTTATACTATTTTGTACGAAACAGGATTGTTCGGAGAAATAAACTTTTTGGAATTCAATCCATGGAACAGACAAAAATTCACAACTTATGTTACTTCCGGTATCGGAGTAACTTTTGCAATAAAAGACGAAAAAATTATAACTCCCGTTATCCCTATGGGAATGGGATTTAAGTATGCTTATAAAAAAAGATTTACAATTAGTCCGGAATGGGTTTTTCGCAAAACATTTACTGATAATATAGATTTATTGCACCCCGCCGAAATTTCCGAAGCAAATTCTTTAAAATCTAATAAGCAGACGACTAATGTAAACACTAAAGATTGGTATTCCGTTTTTAGTATTATAATTACATATAATTTTTCGGGAAGTAAAAAATGGTGTCCGGCTTATGGCGAAAAATTGAAAAGAAAAAAATTTTTTCGTCATTAAACAAGAAAAAACCTTAGCTCACATTATTCATAAACTTATTACAAAACCGGTGAAACGGTTAATTTTTATTGAGTTTCTAAAATAATGTGTTGATTATGACAATTTTAACGATTGTTAATTCGTAATTATTTATGAGCAGTAAAGATAAACTTGACAAAAAAAATATACCCTCTCATGTTGCAGTAATTATGGACGGTAACGGCAGATGGGCAAAAGAAAGAGGAAAAAAAAGAATTTTCGGTCATAAAAATGGAGTCCAATCTGTTCGAGATGTAGTTGAAGCTGCCGGAGAGATAGGAATTTCGTATCTTACTTTATATGCTTTTTCAACGGAAAACTGGAACAGACCCAAAACCGAAGTTGAATCATTAATGGGATTGCTAATAAATTCGATAAAAAAAGAAGCTGCCAAATTATTTAAGAATAATGTAAGACTTCTTATAATAGGTGATTTTACTCGTCTGTCTTCAAAAGTAAAGGAAAATTTGTTTTCGTTACGAGAAAAAACAAAAAACAATACAGGATTAACTGTTGTGCTTGCTTTGAGTTACAGTTCTCGCTGGGAAATTACCGAAGCAGTCCGTTTGATTACCGAAAAAGTTGAAGAAGGCGAAATTAAAAGTTCCGATGTTACGGAAGAACTTATCGGTAACAGTCTTGCAACAAGTGGTATCCCCGACCCTGAGCTTCTTATCAGGACAAGCGGAGAACAAAGAATCAGCAATTATTTATTATGGCAGATTGCATATTCCGAACTTTATTTCACTGAAACTTTTTGGCCCGATTTCAGGAAAGAAAATTTCTTTAAAGCAATATATTCTTATCAGCAAAGACACAGAAGATTCGGCAAAACAGAAGAGCAAATAGAAAATAAATTCGATATTTCGAAATAGCTTATCTCAAATTTAAGGTTTGTAAGCTGTTAAGAAACAGATATAAATTAGCTTGTTACTCTTACTCCGATAACAAGTATATCGTCAAGTTGTCCTGTGTTGCCTTTCCATTCGTAAAATTCTTTATCTAAAATTTCTTTTTGTTCTATCATTGATTTTGAAGATACTTTCAGTAGAAGTTCTTTGAACCTTTTACTTTTATATTTTGTAAATCCTGAATTTCCGCCAAACTGGTCGGCAAACCCGTCTGTAAACGAATAAACACAGTCATTTTCTTGTAATTGGAATTTTTGAGTTGAGAATTTTGTTTCTTTGGTATATATTCCTATCGGTTGGCGGTCGGCGGAAAGTTGTATTAATTCTTTATCGTTGTTTTCTTCTCTGACTATATATATGGGATTGTAGGCTCCCGAAAATTGAAGTTCTCTTGTCTCGTTATCAACAATATACAACGACATATCCATACCATCTTTTTGCTCTCGTTTTTGTCCTGTTTGGTTCAGTGATTTTTTTATTTTGTTGCGAAGTTTGTCCTGCATTTCGCCAGGATTGTCAAGTCTTTGTTTGGTAACAATTTCATTAAGGAAAGAACTTCCGAGCATACTCAAAAAAGCTCCGGGAACTCCATGACCGGTACAGTCGGCTGTTACGACAATCGAAAAATTCATTATTTGTTTTATCCAGTAAAAATCTCCGCTTACAATATCTCGGGGCTTAAAAAACACAAATTGTTCGTTAAGTATTTTATCAGCCAATTCTTTGGACGGTAAAACTGCTTTTTGAATTTTTTTTGCATAATTTATGCTTGCAATAATCTCTTCTTTCTGACTCGTAATTTCTTGCTCGTACTTGATTAATTCAGTAATGTCCGATTTTATCGAAACTATATTTTTAATACTTTTATCAGGATTAAATATAAGAGTCAGTGTAATTTGTGAATAAATTTGTTCTCCTTCTTTATTTTTTTCTTCTTTCTTGAAAGTAGTTGATATTTTCTGTTTCAATACAATATCCATACTTGATTTTATGATGTCGGAATAATTATTTGTTTTAAAAATATTATTTCCTTTTTGGGAGATAAGTTCTTCCAAGTTTAAGCCTGTACGCTTAATAAATGCTTTATTCACCCATTGAAATTCCCCCTCATTATCCATAATTATAATGGCATTGTCGGTTTCGGAAGCTACAATGGATAATTTTTCAAGCTTTTTGTTATTTTTTTGAATTAGTATATTTTTTTGAGATAAATCATCAAGAATGGTTTGTAATTCTTCTTGTTGCTGAATAATTTCTTCATTTCTTTGCAAAATTTCGCCTTCTTTTTCTTTCAAATCTGAAATATCACTGTTTACGGCAACCAAGTTTATTACTTCATTATTTTTATCTAAAATTGCAGATAAGTTTGTCTGTGTAAATATTTTTCTTCCCTCTTTATCAATTTCTTGTGTTTGATACCTAATAGAGTTTTTTTTGTGATAACTTCGTTTACAATCGGACTTATATCTTTTGATTTTGTTGCTTCTATTATATTGTCGCCCAAAACCTCTTTCATAGTTTCCAGAGTCAAACCGTATTTCTTTGTAAATGCTTTATTTATCCATTGGAATTTTCCTGTTTTGTCCATTATCACAATGGCATTGTCGGTTTCAGAAGCTACAATAGATAATTTTTCGAGTTCTTTTTTTTGTTCTTGTAAGTTGTCATTTTTCTTATTATTAAGATATTCATAACTTAAAATTATTAAAATCAAATATACGGAAGACCCCATAAAAGATGCTCCGAAATTGAATTTATCGTATTCTGTCGGTAATGATGTCGGCAATTTAACTCCTGCAACTTCCATAAAAAAGAATCCGCCAATAACAAGAACAGTCATAAATGTCCAAAAGTAACCTGATTTTTTGTTTGTAAAAAGAAAACCGGTAACCGCAATAGCGGTAAAACAAGGAATTACAGGAGCGTAGATTCCTTTATTGAAATATGCCACAGTCGTAAATCCTATGAATCCGCCGGCAATAACAAGATTTCCGAGTATTTTATTATTTCCGCTGTACGGATAAATTATAAAACTTACAACAAAAACAACAATAACACCGGAGAGAGAATAAACTTCGGTATAATTTTCAATCAAAAATTCTATATAAATAAAAATCAACAGAAAAAACGTGTGCACTTACAAGCAAAAATGATTGAAAATACAAATCAAGCTCTTTTTTATTTTTTTCGGGTATAAATTTATCTATAATTTTAGTATAACGCTCTTCAATATTCATTTTATTTTTTTTTGCAAAAATATTAAACTTATCTTACTTTAAGAATAAAAAATCATTAAACTTTGAAATATCTACATATGTACATATTTCGATTTGCAAAATGCAATATTATTACGTAACAGCCGAAACCCTTATTTTTGTTCCAATACTTTTTCTACAATATTTGTAAGCTCTGCGCCTACCTTTAGCCCTATTAAAGAATAAATTATTGGAATTGCTCCAGCACTAAAAAGTGAACCAAATTTCCCAAGTGGTAAGAATTGTGGATCTAAAAAACTTCCTAATAGAAGCAAACCAATTGTGCCAATAATCACATACAAAAAGCCAGA
>JAOZMN010000511.1 GCA_029934265.1 Bacteroidales bacterium | reverse complement strand
TAAATTTATTTCTTCTACCTATTTATAAGTAACAATCGGGAAAGCTGCATTTATTGAGTTTCTTTCGTAAATTGCTCCGTAAGATTGTGAAAGAATTGCTTGTACTCCGAGTGCTTTAAAGCAATCTACGGCTTGCTGTCGAGAGCTTCCGCTACCGAAATTTTTATTTACGACAACTATATCGCCGGGTTGTACTTTTTTTGCAAAATCTTCGTATCCGGCAAGATTATCGAAAGCGTATTGTCCCATTTCCGAAAGTTCGGTAATAGCAAGGTATCTGTTATGAAAAATCATATCCGTGTCAATGTCATCTTGCGGGATATACCATACTTTGCCTTCTACTTTTATCGGTTTTTGGTTTTCTTCGTGTTTTTTTGCGGCTTCTTCAAAACGTTTGCTTTGCTCTTTTGCCGAGAATGTTGCAGGCTCATCCGGAATATTATCGAAAGTTGTTATGTATCCTGCGACAGCACTGGCGACTACGGTTGCCGGCGATGCAAGATAAACGCTTCCCTTTCCTTGTTTGCCGGGAAAATTTCGATTACCTGTACTTATTGTAATTTCTCCCGGACCGTTTTGTCCGACTTGTCCGGCCGCACAACCTGCACAACCTGCATTGGAAACTAATGCACCGGCATCTTTGAAAATTTTAAGTAAACCCTCTTCCATAGCTTGGCTCCAAATAATATCGGTAGCCGGAACAATTTTCAGGACTACTCCGGGTGCTGTTTTTTTGCCTTTAAGAATTTTTGCGGCAATCCTTAAATCTTCAATTCTTCCGTTTGTACAGCTTCCCAAAAATGCAGAATCTATTTTTGTTTTATGAGCTTGGATTATATTTACTGTATCATGAGGTTTTCCCGGGAGTGAAACCATTGGTACAAACTTACTTATGTCAATATTAAAAACTTGGTCATACTCTGCGTTTTCATCGGCATAAACTCCTTCGATTTGTTTCCCTGCTCTTGCGGAACAGTAATCTAAAATTTCTTTATTCGGAGGAAATAAAACTATTATTGTTCCCATTTCCGTTCCCATCGACGAAATTGTAATTCTTTCATCGAGAGTAAATTTTTCGGTTTCTTCGCCGTAAATTTCAACAGCATAGCTTAATAAACTGTTAGCTCCGAACTTATTTAAAAGGTTTAATACTATATCTTTAGCCGATACATTTTCCGGACGTTTTCCGTTAAGGTTAATTTTTACCGTTTTGGGGACTTTGAACCAAACTTTTCCTTTATTGAAAGCTACAGCTATATCTTTGTCGCCCATTCCTTGTCCGAAAGCACCTACTGCACCCATTATATTAGCGTGCGAATCGGTAGTTATTGCTGTTATTCCCGGATATATAAATCCTTCTTCGATTAAGGTGTGAGTTCCTATCCCTACGTTTATATCGAAAATTTTTATATTGTTTTCTCTTGCAAAAGTTCTGCAAATATGCTGATTAACGGCATATTTTTGGTCTGAACCGGTCGGGTTTGTATCGAAAGTAAAAAATGTTTTGTTTACATCGTCTATTTTCAAATTATTTTCCTTAATATGCTTTACCACATTAGGACCGCCGAAGTCTCTTGCAGCTCGTACATCTATTTCGATGTCTATAATTTCGCCGGGTTTTACTGTTTCAAACTTTGATTTGTTTGCAAGTATTTTTTCGATTATTGTCATTTGTTTTGAATTTTGAATATTTTATATTGTATCATTATTTTACTTTTATACCTATAATAAGTACATCGTCCATTTGTCGTTTGTTTCCTTTCCAAGTTTCAAAAGTATCATCAAGCATTTGACGTTGTTTTTTGAAGGGGTGTTTATGAATTTTCAGGAAGAATTGTCTTAATCGTTTTATATAGAATTTCTTTCGAGTTTTTTCTCCGAATTGGTCGGCATAACCATCGGAGAATATGTAAAAACTATCATCTTTTTGTATATCTATTTTTGTACTTGTAAAAGGTTTTTCAAAATGATAAATTCCTATTGGTTGGTCATCTCCTTTGTAAATGGTAATTTCTTCGTTTCTTATAAGTATAAGCGGATTCTGGGCTCCTGAAAATTCGATATTACTATTTTCTTTGTCTATAATACAGAGAGCAATATCCATTCCGTCTTTTGCTTCTCCCTCTTTTCCCGTTTGTTTTAATGAAGTTTTCACTCTGTCTCTGT
>JAOZMN010000119.1:4319-8328 GCA_029934265.1 Bacteroidales bacterium | reverse complement strand
TGTTGTATTTTACCCGATTTTCTGAAAGCGAAATTGCACGCACAGGCATTTCAAAAGAAGATAGACGACCTCGTCCGCTTCCCGTAAGAGCTGTTTCTGTACAAACAGCATCGCCTTCGTAAAACCAGCCGGGAATAGAGTACATTCCGAATGCAAGACCGTTGCTTCCGAAAAGAATTTTTAAATATTTATTAAAATGTCTGTCATTTTTTGAATATTGCACGATATGTCTGTATTCATGGCTTGCCAATGTGTTAAACCAATCGGAATTTCCAAGCATAACCGATTGTGGCGGAGTTATATACCACACCGAACGGCGGGGAGTAATGCTTGCAAAACCATTTGAAACCACCGATTGATTAAAAAGTAAAAGCGGTAATTTTTTGGGCAGAGTTTTTATGGTTTTAGTTTCCGCTTTATACAGGTAATCTATATAATTTGCGACTCTTTGAGCTTCATTTTCAATTTCTTGCGGATAAATTACTCGAACGTGTTTTCCGTTTATTTCTTTCCATTTTATATCGGACGGATTTTGTTGTGCAAAAAGTGATATTCCGCTGAAAAAAAATGAAATTATTAATATTTTTTTAAGCATTTTGCTGTTTTTTATTCATTGTTATTTGCCATTTGTTCATTGTTTTACCATCATCGGAATACTAATAGAACTTGGATATTCCGAATTATGATACAATTTAATTGTAACGGTTTTTGCATTTTTTTTCGATTCCTCAGAAACTTTACCACCGGTATTATAATTTTTTTGAGCTTGTTTGGTATCTAAATAACCGAATACAAAGCGTAAACGACTTCCTTTTGCTATTTTTCTGTTATTGAAAGTGAATTTATCGAAAGTATATTTTTCAATTTTTTTCGGAGTTACAAGTTCCGGTTTTTCGAGTGAGTTTCTGTATCTTGCTCGCATAATATCCGAGCCGAGCCAAATACTTTCACCGTTTTGGGTTATTTCATATAATGAAATTTCAAAATCAGTATCCTGAGCATCTAATTCGATATATGCCTCAAAAAGAACTTTACCGGAAAGTATAAAACTTTCGTCGAAAATTTCACTGTGAAAATACAGCCAACCTTTTTCGGTAGTATAATTTTCGCTTTTGAAATCTCCCATAGTAAACCACTTAGCGGATTTATCGGTATTTTCCAAAGGATTATAGATAATAATACTTGGTTTTTCTTTGTTTGTAATTTTCGTGTTTTGAAGAGTTCCTGAATGAAAAACGTCCGAAATATCTTGATTTGAAGAACTTAAATAAAATTTCTTGACCGAAGTTGTCATTTTTTCGATACTTTCGGCATAATCCCAACGGTCTTCTCCGGTTTGATAATACATCACTTTATCTTTCAAGAAATCAGGGCGTTTTTGTCCTTTCAAAGTCCAATTGAACCATTGCAAATGGAAATCAAAAATATTTACAACGGCATTTTTACCGAAATACAAATCTCCCAAAGCTTCTTTCGGACGACGCGTTCCGCTGTGGTTCCAAGGTCCGATAATCAAATAATGATTTTCTTTTGCTTTTTGAGATGCGTATTTCATATATTGATTATAATAATTTAAGGCTCCGGGCTGGTCGTCATCATAATATCCGGTAATCGTAAGTACAGGAATATTCATTTTTGCGTACTGTTCTTTATTCGGCAAAATCGACTTCCAATAATCGTCCATATCGGGGTGTGAAATCCATTTTTGAAATATTTTGTTTGTATTATCATCAATCGGAACAATATTCGTATAATCGGAAAAAGCTTTGTGTTCGTTGTAAAGTACACTTTTTTTTATATCCCAATATTCTTCCCCGAAGGATTTTTTATTTAAAGTTTTTCCGGAAGTAAATGTAAGCCAACGTAGTCCGTAAGGATAAAAAATATTATTTTTCTTTGGAAAATCAATACCCGGTCCGACAGATGCCGTAGGGACAACAGTTTTTAAAGCCGGAGGAAATTCTTTCATAATAAGCCACTGAACCATACCTTTATACGAGCCGCCCATCATGGCAACTTTCCCGTTGGACCAGCTTTGTTTTGCCAACCATTGAATCACTTGCGAACCGTCTTTTGCATCAGTTTCCAAAGGCGTATAAATACCTTCTGAATTTCCCCTGCCGCGTACATCAACGGTTGCAAAAACATATCCGTTTTGCGAAAAAAACATTCCTCTGTCGTGATTATGGTCTGAAACATAAGGCGTAAAAACCAAAATCACCGGTAATTTTTCTTTCAAATTGTGTGGTAAATATATGTTTGCCGATAAATTTATACTATCGGAAAGCGGTATTTTTTGATAAAATAAAATATCGGTATTTTTAGTATTATTTTGTGCCTTAGACTGTTCTGCATTTATTAAAACAAGTATAAATGCAGAAATAAATAACAAAAAAGTTTTCTTCATAACAAATAAAATTAATTGAGAATAAAATTAAACTTCACAAAGATATAATATTTTTCTTTTTCCTTTACATTAGATAAATTAATTATTAATTTTGCGATGTGTTACGATATAGTAGATTAATATTAAAAAAATACACTGATGAGAATTATTATTGCCGGAGCCGGAGACGTTGGCATTTATCTTGCGAAAATGCTGTACAAAGCTCAAAAAAACATAGTAGTTATCGACACCGATAAAGAAAAACTTGAACATATTAACTCTCATTTTGATTTCTTAACGGTCGAAGGTTCAGGTACTTCAATAGAAGTGCTTAAAAATGCGGAAATAAATAAAGCCGATTTATTTATAGCTTTAACGGAAATTGAAGAAGTAAATATT
Organism: Bacteroidales bacterium; assembly: GCA_029934265.1. Classification (GTDB taxonomy): domain Bacteria; phylum Bacteroidota; class Bacteroidia; order Bacteroidales; family JAADGE01; genus JAOZMN01. Next base: position 5,543 of record JAOZMN010000119.1, on the reverse strand, counting down.
ACATCTGCAATTCTTGCAAAACGTCTCGGAGCTAAAAAAGTAATAGCAAGAGTCGATAAAAAAGAATATTTGAAAGAAGAAAATAAAAAATATATAACCGACTTAGGAATCGACCAGCTTATATATCCCGAAATACTTGCCAGTGCCGAAATTAACAGTATTATAACTCAAACGGGAGCTGTTAAAACTTATGCTTTTGCCGGAGGAAAATTATCGCTTTTTGTAATAAAACTCGAAGAAGATGCTCCTATTATCGGAAAAACTTTGCAAGAAGTTTCACGATTGAATGCAGAGTTCGATTATCGGGCTGTTGCCGTAACTCGAAACGGAAACACGATAATACCGAGAGGAGACAATATTTTTAAGGCAAATGATTTATTCTATGTAATTTGTAATGAAGCCGGTATATCAAAATTAATGAAACTTTCGGGCAAGAAAAAATATGTCGTAAAAAAACTTATGATAATGGGAGGAAGCAGGGTAGGAATAAAAACGGCTTTGGATTGCGAGAAAAAAATAGATGTTAAAATTATTGAGCAAAATAAAAGTAAGTGTTACAACCTTACGGATATTTTACAAGAATCATTGGTAATACACGGAGATGGGCGTGATGCGGAATTACTTCATGAAGAGGGTATCGAAACTATGGACGCTTTTGTTGCCGTAACAGGAAATTCCGAAACAAATATTCTTGCTTGTTGGCACGCTCAAAAATACGGTGTCAAAAAAACCATTGCCGAAGTCGAAAATATGGACTATTTCGATATTGCCGAAAAAATGGGTATCGACAGCACTATAAATAAAAAATTGATAGCCGCAAGTCATATTTACGCTCATGTTATGACGGCAGAAGTGGCTTCCGTACAATGTCTTGCGACTTCCGATGCTGAAATTTTGGAATATACCGTTCGACCTAATGCAAAAATAACACGCAAAAAATTAAAAGATATAAAATTTCCAAAAAATTCGATTATAGGAGGTGTTATTCGCCAAAAAAATACAATGATAGCAAAAGGAGATACGCAAGTTTTAGAAGATGATAAAGTTATAGTTTTCGCACTTCCTGATGCAATCAAGAAAGTTTCTCGTTTTTTTAAGTAATAATTTTGAAGTATTAAAAAATCTAAATCTATAAAAATGACAAAAAAAAGATTATTACCGGCAATATTGATATTGTTATCAATATATTTAAGCTCTTGCGGAGGAGGAAACAGAAGCGAAGGA
>JAOZMN010000119.1:0-4309 GCA_029934265.1 Bacteroidales bacterium | reverse complement strand
TTGAAAAAACAACTTGCAGAAGGACAAAATATTAATCAACAGACTAAGAAAAAAGGCTTCACGGCTTTGCATATCGCAACCTTAAAAGCAAAACCGGATTTGGTGAAATTTCTTATCGAAAATAAAGCAGACCCGAACATAAAAGACAGCAAAGGACAAACGCCGATTTTTCAAATCACAAATTCTATGTACTATCATAAGGAAATTGCACAATTATTGATAGATGCCGGAACTGATTTGGAAATTAAGGACAACAACGGATATACTATTTGGGAATATATGATAAGCGATGAAACCAAACACATACACGGACAAGTAAAAATACTTGATGTTTTAATCGAAAATAACTGTGTAATAGATACGTTGAGCGATGAAACAGGAAAAAATTTATTGCATAATATCGTTAAAATCAATAAACCCGAAAATATAATTAAAAATCTTACCGAAAAACGAAATTTTGAAGTAGATGCCGTTGATATTAACGGCTGGACAGCGTTACATTTTGCTGTTTCCGCAGATAATTACGGAGCAGTAAAAGCCTTAATAGATGCCGGAGCCGATGTTAATAAAAAAACAACGAAACTTATCGGAACTTGGGTGGGAACAGAGGAAAAAGGACACTATTTAAGTACAAGTTATTTTCCCGAAAACTCGACTCCGCTTGATATTGATAAAAATACCGGGCACTCTCGATTAAGTAAAGGTGTTAAAAAATTATTGCAAGAAAATGGAGCCGTTTACGGAGAAGAAAAATAATATTTGTTCATTGTAAATTGTTCATTGTAATTTGTTCATTGTAAATTATTCATTGTAAAATGCTTCCATTTTTAAAAGAAACAGCCCAAGATATAATTGAGCGAAACAAAGATAAAACTGATAAAGTTTGCATTGTTTTACCCAATAAAAGAGCAGGGTTATTTTTCCGTAAATATTACGCCGACCTTACAAAACAGGTTCGCTGGGCACCGGATATGAGGACGATAAATCGTCTTATCAAAAGTTTTATACGCATCGGCGAACCTGATACATTAAGTCTTATATTTGAGCTTTATGATGTTTTTAAAGAAGTTGATAAAGAATTTGTTTATGATTTTGATAATTTTTATCATCTCGGAGAAATTATTTTACGAGATTTCAGTGAAATAGATAACTGGCTGACCGACCCTGATTTATTGTTTCGGAATATTAAAAATGTAGAAGAAATAGAGAATGCTTTTTCATGGCTTACAGATGAACAAAAAGAAGTTCTGAAAAAATATTGGCAAAGTTTTTCTCCGGATAAAAAAAGCGAAGAAAAAACAAAATTTTTGGAACTTTGGAATATTTTACCGAAAGTTTATAAGAAATTCAGAGAAAAATTAGAACGATTAAACTTGTCTTATCCCGGTCTTACTTACCGTTTACTTTCCGAAAAAATAGACAAGCAAGAACTCAAAACCGATAAGTACGAAAAATATATTTTTGTAGGTTTCAATGCTTTGAACAGAGCAGAAGAAAAACTGTTTTTGTATCTCAAAAACATAGATAAAGCTGAATTTTATTGGGATACAGATACTTATTATCAAAATGACCGAAAGCAAGAAGCCGGTGATTTTTTGCGTAAAAATTTTAATAATTTATCTATTTCTCCTTACGATTTACCGAATAATCTTATCGGAAAACCCAAAAATATTCAGCTTATAGGTGTTCCTTTGGAAGTTGGGCAAGCAAAAATAATTCCCAAAATATTGGAAAATTATAAAGTCGATACTTCCGGCAACGAAACAGCAATTATACTCGCTTCGGAACATCTGCTTTTCCCTGTTTTGCATTCTTTACCCGAGAAACAGGAGAAAATAAATGTAACAATGGGCTATCCGTTTTCCGAAACTTCAATTTTTACACTTATAAAGTTATATCTTGATTTACAACTGAATACACTGAAAAATAAAAATAATTTATATCGACATAAAGAAGTAATCGCCTTGCTTCGGCACCCTAATATTTATGAAAAAACAAAAAAAATATCCGAAAACATTATATATAAAATTGAAAACGAAAATTTATTTTATATATCTTCCGAAGAACTTACGCATGGAGAACATAATTTATTAAAATTGATTTTCACACCTCTGCCGGAAGAAAATGCAAGCGATTTTTTACAGGAAAATATTTTGAACATACTTTATTTATTGTTTGACCAAAGTAGAGACGAAAGCGATAAGATTGTCAGAACCATTGAAAATGAGTATATTCATAAGGCTTATGTGTTGATAAAACGTTTTAGAGAAGTGCTTGCCGGTCGTAAAAATACAATAGGTTTGCGACTTGCTATTGATTTACTTTTGCAGATATTAAAAAACGAACAAATAGCATTTACCGGAGAAGCCGTTGAAGGGATACAACTAATGGGAGTGCTGGAAAGCAGGAATTTAGACTTTAAAAATGTAATAATTCTCGGAATGAACGAAGGCAGTTTTCCCGCAAACGGAGCAAGCTCTTCATTCATATCTCAAAGTGTCCGATACGCTTTCGGAATGCCGCTTATAAAATATAAAGATTCGATATTTGCATACCTGTTTTACAGACTAATACAGCGTGCCGAAAATATCACCATAGTTTATAACAACATAGTAAACACAGGCACAACCGGAGAAATAAGCCGATTTGTACAACAATTAAAATACGAGTCCGGTTTGAAAATAACGGAAAAACAATTCAAGCAAGACCTTATTCCTGCAAGTTCGGAAGCAATATCCATAAAAAAAGATAAGTCGATAATGCTTATGCTCGAAAAATATGTCGCAAAAAACGGACATTGTAACAGAAGATTATCGCCCTCCGGAATTAATACTTATCTGAATTGTTCACTGCAATTTTATTTTCGATACATAGCAAAACTGTACAGTTCGGACGAAATTGAAGAAGATGTTTCACCGGCTTCATTTGGAAATATTCTTCATAACACTTTGGAAAATTTATATACCGATTTTAATAAAGAAAAAAAAACCAAAACAATCGAAGGCAACGATTTTAAGAAAATTAAAAACAGAGTAGATAAATATGTCGAAGAAGCATTTAAAGAGCATTACGGAAAAACAGATGATGAGAATTTTAAATTTGAAGGAAGTCATATCATTGTAAAAGAAGTACTTAAAAAATATGTGAACATAGTATTGAATGTAGATAAAAAATATGCACCATTTGAGCTTACCGCACTTGAAGATAAATTTTCTTATCATTCCGAAATAAAAATACAAACCGATAACGGAGAAAAATATATAGGAATAAAAGGAATTATCGACAGGGTGGATTTAAAAGATAATATATACAGAGTAATAGACTATAAAACAGGAAGTTCGGATAAAGAATTTAGCAATTTCGATGAACTTTTCGATACCGAAAAACCAAAACTCAAAAAAAATATACTTCAGACATTTTTATATGCTTTACTTTTTAAAGAGAAAAATAAACCTTTGAATATAAACGTTGTACCTTGTATATTCGATGTTCGGAAAATGACCGGAAAATATTTCTCGGAAAATTTATTCCATAAATACGCAAGAGGAAAGAGAAGAGAGGTTGATGCACAAGTTTTTAACGAATTATTACCGGAATTTGAAATGAGATTAAGTGAAGTGTTTGCCGATATTTTCGATAAGAATACGGATTTTACTCAAACCAAGCATGAAACAAAATGCGAATGGTGCGAATTTAAAAATATTTGTAATTGATATAAAAAGAATATTATATTTGTAAAAAATAATTAAGCTAAAAACCACAACCATGAAAACCAATCTGACAGTAATTTTAATTTTGTTGCTTGTCGGCAACTCGTTCGGACAAGACCCTTTTGAACTTTACAAACAAAAAGATAAAACTTGGAGAGCGTCTATTTTTGAACTTTATGCCGAACAATACGCCGATATAGACATAAGCAAAGAAATGATAGATTTATGGGATTTATCAACCATCGAAGAAGAAATAAAAATTTATCCGCACGAAGAAACAGAAGATTTCGATAAAGCAATGCAAGCAATCGTAAACGGAAATAAAGTTTTTTTCTTCATAGACAACTACGTTTGGGGAGGACTTGTCGAAGGTTCGGTAATGTCCGGAAGCTGGCAAAGAAAAATGCCGCTTTGTTCAGGATTTTATCCTACGCAAGAAAAATGTTTTCAAAACGAAGGTATAAATTATCATTGCGGAAAAAAAGAAAAAAGCCATCCGACACATTTTATAATAATAAAAAAAAAATTTCAAAAATAACAGAAGAAATAAAAAAACTTTGGGGCGAAGAACTCGCTTGGATAAAAGATGAAGATTTAAG
>JAOZMN010000510.1 GCA_029934265.1 Bacteroidales bacterium | reverse complement strand
TAAATAAAATCAAAAATAAGTAAAGTCACCACTTTTATACGCTATCAAATTTTTATTGTACTTAAGTCCAAATTGATTCCAAATAGTGATAAATAATCCTGCAATAAGCGGACCGGCGAGAAAACCTATAATTCCCATCCAAATTAAACCGCCCATACTTGCCAGAAATACAATGGCAGTGTGCATTCCACTTTTATTGCCGTCAATTCTCGGACGAATAATATTTTGATTAATAAGTACTGCACCAACACCGAGAATTAATACAAGAGTCCCGGTAGTATAATTTCCAATAAGTAATTGAAACAGACCCATTGGTAACAATACGGAATTTGCACCGACAAGGGGAATTATTGATAATACTGCCATTAGAAATCCCCAAAAAAATGGAGAGGGAATGCCGAGTATAGCAAACAAAATTCCGCCGTAGGTGCCTTCTATAGCACCAATCATAAAAGTATTTATAACTATTGCATCGGTTACTTTTTCTAAATTAGTAAAAAGTTCTCTTTCGTCATCGTCGTTCAGCGGAATCAGATATTGTATCCTTTCCAGTAACTTTTTGCCGTCTATAAGCATATAATACATCAAAAAAAGTATGATGAACATATGCACGAGCATCATTGTGATATTTGTAAAGGCGTTTTGTGCAAATTTGAAAGCGTATCCGGTTATGAATCCTATAACTTTTTCTATTTTTGAATTGTAATCTTCTATTTTTATATCTTTAAGGTAATCACCAACGTAAGGAATTGTAGGTAAGTATTCTTGAATATTTTTTTGAGTTATAAGTTTTTGTATTTCAGGCCATTTTTGTTCAAGAATCAAATAATTTTCAGATATTTCTCCGGATACCATCATTATTATAAAAGCAAGAGGAATTATTACCATAAATGCTACAAGTAAAAGTGTTACTCCTGCGGCAAGGCTTCTCTTGTCTTTGAATTTTTTGAGAAAGTATATGTATGGTCTTTTGAAAAGAATAACTATAATTAAGGTGAGAAAAATATCTGTTATAAATGGTAACAAGATGTTATAGAATGCAATAGATAGTCCTCCAAGTATTAAAAAAAAGAAAATATCTTGCATCGAAAAATTAAATTTTGATTTTGTCATGATTTTATTTTTATATTATTAAGTGGGGATAGGGTAGGGGAGGAAGTATTTTCAGCCGGAAAATTTATAACCTACACCTTTAACGGTTTTAATATAATTATCCTGTATCTTTTCTCTTAGCTTTCTGATATGTACATCAATAGTTCGTTCTCCGACTATAATATTTTCTCCCCAAACTTTACTGTATATTTCATCTCGAGTAAAAACTTTTCCCGGTTTTGATATTAATAAATTAAGTAAAGAAAATTCTTTTCTCGGCAGTTGAATTTCTTTTCCTTTGTATATTATGATATACCGTTCAGGATTAACTTCTAAATCTCTAATTTTAATAACCTTATGATTATCTTCAGGTTTATTTTCCGGTGATTTACTGTTATATCTTTTCAGTAATGCTCCTATTTTTTTTATAAAAACTTTTGGTTTTACCGGTTTTGTAATGTAGTCGTCTGCTCCTGCTTCAAAACCTGCAATTTGAGAGTAATCTTCACCTCTTGCGGTTAGGAAGGCGATAATAGGATTATTTAATTCCGGATTTTTTCTTAATTCTTGACAAGTTTCTATACCGTCGATTTCAGGCATCATTACATCAAGTATAATAAGGTCGGGCTTAAACTCTTGGGCTTTTGAAATTGCAAGTTTTCCGTTGTTTGCCGTTTTCACTTGATAACCTTCTTTTTCAAGATTATAACTTAAAAATTCGAGTGTATCTTTTTCATCGTCAACGAGAAGTATTTTTTTAGACACGTTCATATTATTATGTTAAATAATTGGTGAAAGTTTTTAAAAATGCCAAATTATCTAAATTTTTCAAACAAAAAAAGCGTAAAGAATTTTCTTTACGCTTTTTTTGTTGTATTTTTAATATCTTTTAATTTATTTTACTCCAACTACAAAAGTTCCTTTTATTTTGTGGTCGTATTGTGTCATGCTTTTATCAGTTTTAATAACACTCAAATCTATTTTACCGCAAACTTGGGTCGTAGATATTTTATCTATTGTAATACCTCCGATTTTTGGGTCGCCGGTTTGCCAATTCATATCATATTTTTTGCCTGCAATATAAATT
>JAOZMN010000009.1:6799-24318 GCA_029934265.1 Bacteroidales bacterium | reverse complement strand
AGACACGCAAAAAATGGAAGATTCTTATTCTCAAAACAAGAAAAAAGGATTTGTTTCTTTTGCCGCAGACCATAGAGCATTAGATAATATTCCGTCATATCCTGCAAAAATTTATAACGAAAATACATCTGTAATTACAAATTTGCAAGACGCAAAAAACTTTTTATATCTGATTAATCCGGATAACGAATATTCTACAGCACAAGAATTTGTTGATGCCGTAAAAAATACGAATTACGATTTTATAATTATGGATTTTTTCTTTAACCAAAAAGAATTTACAGCATCACAAATAGAAGAATTAAAACAAAAAGTAAATGGAGGTAAACGTCTGTTAATTTGTTATATGAGTATAGGCGAAGCCGAAAATTATCGTTACTATTGGAACTCGGATTGGAAAAGTAATCCTCCTTCGTGGTTGGACAAGGAAAATACTGATTGGGCAGGAAATTATAAAGTCCGTTACTGGGAAGACGATTGGAAGAAAATTATCTTCGGAAATGACAGTTCGTATCTGAAAAAAATAATAGATGCAGGTTTCGATGGTGTTTATCTTGATATTATTGATGCTTTTGAATATTTCGAACAATAGGAAGAGTTTGGTATAAAAAAACCCCTTAGGGTTTGATTTAACAAAATTTAACTAATTCAAACACCTGATTTGTCGCTTGTTACTTAAAACCCTAAGGGTCTGATTTTGAAAAAAAATATTTTTTAGACTGAACAATAGAAGGTTATGAAAATTTTAATCACCGAAAAAGTTGATAATTCATTAGAAATAAAACTTACAAATGCAGGTTTTATTTGTAATTACTATCCGGATATAACTTTTGAGGAACTCAAAAATATTATTTCCGGATATGAAGGTTTAATTATACGAAGCAAATTCAGCATAGATAAAAATTTAATCGACAAAGCCGAAAATTTAAAATTTATCGGACGACTTGGAGCCGGAATGGAAAATATTGATGTCGAATATGCCGAAAATAAAAATATTAAATGTATAAATTCACCTGAAGGAAACCGTGATGCAGTTGGAGAACACGCTGTAGGAATGCTTATTTCTTTAATGCACAATATAAGTAAGGCTGATAAGGAAGTAAAAGCAGGATTATGGCAACGCAACCCCAACAGAGGATACGAAATTCAAGGCAAAACAATAGGAATTATCGGCTACGGAAATATGGGAAAATCTTTTGCCCGGCGAATTTCAGGTTTCGATGTAAAAGTTATGTTTTATGATATTAACCGGAAACTAAATTCTGATAAATATGCCGTAAAAGCAAGTATGCAAGAAATTTACGAGCAAGCTGATATATTAAGTTTACACGTTCCTCTTACAAAAAAAACCGAATTTCTTGTAAATAGCAAATTTATTTCTAATTTTAAAAAATCTTTTTACTTGATAAATACGGCAAGAGGGCAAGTTGTAAACACCAAAGATGTTGTAACCGGACTTAAAAACGATAAAATTCTCGGTGTTGCACTTGATGTTCTTGAATATGAGAATAAATCTTTTGAAAATTTATATAACAAAGAAATTCCTGAGGAACTCGAATATATTATTAATTCCGACAAAGCAATTTTAACGCCTCATATAGCAGGACGAACTTTTGAAGCAGAAAAAAAACTTTCGGAGCATATTGTACGAAAAATAATGTCTTCGAACTTTTTAATATCGTAAAGTTGTATTTAGTTGCTTTCACAAATATGTAAGAAACATTAAAGAGTTCGGTATAAAAAGACCCTTAGGGTCTGATTTCGAGAAAATCTACTTTTTAGACTGAACTCATTAAAAAGATATAAGACCTTGGATTTCCATTGATTTACGTTATCAAATCTAACAAAAATTATTATTATGGTAGTAAAAACTTTGAATGAATTTATTATTGAAAGACAATCGGATTTTCCTTATGCCAAAGGAGAACTCACCAGATTGCTCAGTCATATCGGCGTGGCAGCCAAAGTAGTAAACAGAGATGTTAATAAAGCCGGTTTGGTTGATATTATCGGAGAAGCCGGAAATATTAACATACAAGGAGAAGACCAAAAAAAGTTGGACGTATTTGCCGACGAAAAATTTATCTTATCCCTTCAAGCAAGTGCAGAATGTTGCGGAATTGCATCGGAAGAAAACGAAGATTTTATCGCTTTTGAAGACGAAATTGCAAGAAACGGAAAATATGTCGTAACAATCGACCCTTTAGACGGTTCTTCAAACATAGATGTAAACGTCTCGATAGGAACTATTTTTGCAATTTACAGAAGACTTTCGGAGGTAGGTCATAAAGCGGAGAAAAGAGATTTTATGCAGGAAGGAGCCAAGCAAGTAGCCGCCGGTTACATACTTTACGGTTCATCTTCGATGATGGTATATACCACAGGCAGAGGAGTTAACGGCTTCACGCTCGACCCTTCTATAGGTGAATTTTGCTTATCGCACCCTGATATAAAATCGCCGGCTTCCGGAATCATATACTCGATAAATGAAGGAAATTACATCAAATTTCCCGAAGGAGTAAAAAAATATCTGAAATATTGTCAAGAAAAAGACGAACAAACAAATCGCCCTTATTCTTCGAGATATATAGGTTCGTTGGTTGCCGATTTTCACCGAAATTTACTTAAAGGAGGCATTTTTATTTATCCCAAAACAGACAGCAGTCCGAACGGAAAATTAAGATTACTTTACGAAGCAAATCCTATGGCATTCGTTATAGAACAAGCCGGCGGAAGAGCTACAGACGGTAAAGGTACACGTATTTTAGACGTAATTCCCGAAAAACTGCATCAAAGAGTACCGCTTTATATCGGTTCGAGAAATATGGTGGAAAAAGCAGAAGAGTTTATGGAAAAATTTTGCAAAAATTAATCTGAATAATGACAAAAATACTTGTAACCGGAGCCTCCGGACAGCTTGGCTCCGAACTTCAAAAAATATCCGGAAATTATCCGAGTATTAAATTTTTCTTTACAGATGTTCAAACTTTGGACATCACCGATATAAATAAATTAGAACTTTTTTTTAATGAAAATAAGCCTGAATATCTTATAAATTGTGCCGCTTATACTGCCGTCGATAATGCCGAAACGGATATTGAAACTGCGGAAATTTTAAATATAGACGCAGTAGCTTTTCTTGCAATAACAGCCGAAAAACACGATTGTAAAATTATCCATTTTTCAACCGATTATGTTTACTCCGGCAGTAAGCAAGACCTCCCTTATACAGAGGAAGATGTAACAAATCCGCAATCGGAATACGGACGCACAAAACTGCACGGCGAGCAAATGTTGGACGGGATTTATAATTCAATGATTATCAGGACTTCATGGCTTTACTCCGGTTTCGGTAATAATTTTGTAAAAACCATGCTCAGGCTCGGAAAGGAAAAAACGGAATTAAAAGTTGTTTTTGACCAAGTCGGGACTCCGACCTATGCAGGCGACCTTGCGAAAGCTACAATGCAAATTATCGAAAAAGCAGAAAAAACGGAATTCAAGCCCGGAATTTACAATTATTCAAATGAAGGTGTTTGCTCGTGGTACGATTTTGCTCATGAAATTATGGAAATTGCCGGATTGAAATGTAAAATTATACCAATAGAATCTTCCGAATTTCCACAGAAAGCAAAACGACCGCAGTATAGTATTCTTAATAAGAAAAAAATTAAAAATACTTTCAACATTGAAATTCCTTATTGGAAAGACAGCTTGAAAATTTGTATGGAAGAGTTAAAAAATTAATTTCGAACGCAGGAAGAAATCAGCTATATTTAAAATCATAGCCGACTGCTTGCAATTATTTTATTATCACAATATCGTCCTGTACTTGTTAGATATTTTTCCTCACTTTCAATGTATGAGTTCAGTCTAAAAAGTAGATTTTCTTGAAATCAGACCCTTAGGGTTTTAAGTAACAAGCTGTAAGTCAAATATTTAGATTTATTAAGTTTTGTTAAATCAAACCCTAAGGGTCTTTTTATACCGAACTCATGTATAATTTCAGGTGACACATCTGACAAGTGCATAGACTAATGACAATATTAAAAAGGTCGAAGACCTTAATTGGCTTTTACTACTTTTTCCATAAAAATTTTGTCATCTATTGTTAATTTAACGAAAAAAGTACCTTGTGCCAAGCGTTCCGGTTTGTATTTGTAATTTTGTAATCCTTTTTGCTTGCCGTTATTAACGATGGTAGATATTGTCGCTCCGGAAATACTTATTATTTCCAAACTTACCTTTGCCGATTTCTTCAAATCGTATTTTATGTTAATATAATCAGTAAAAGGGTTAGGATAAATACTGTGCAGCTTATTTTCATTTGAAAAACGAGCAATAACATCTGCCGTTTTTTCTATTTTTTGCGAAAGTACACTTTCATTATAAAAAGAAGAACGATTTATTATAGAGTCTCCCTCAGCAGTTATCCTGATATTTTCTTTGATAACAAAAACAGGATAGCGAGTATCCGGAGCATACCATAAATATTTTGTATTTATAAAACTTGTATTTTTGCAGGCAAATTCTGTTAAACGGTCAGTTGTTTTTATTCGTATGACATTCGGAACACTCACATTATCAGGCATTATAAGTATTCCTGTTGCATCTGCTTCTACGGTATATTTTCCGTAAATTTCGGTATGAACCGAACCGTAATATAAACCTTGTCCTTTGTAGTCGGTTTCACTTCTGTTTCCGTATTCAAAAGAATAGTAAATTTTTTCGATAGGTATATCGTATTTTATTACAGCGGTTTCGGTGGACAAACCCAGAAATTTATTTGAAATTATATCTGTTTCAAAATAAAAAGTATTGTTGTCTGTACATACTGTAACATTTGCATTTTCGTATTCAAAACCTTTTTCGGTATTTTCAGGTTCGGTTATTACGTAATGTTTTGCTTTTTTACATTTCAATTTACTGAAATCCCAAACTACGTTTTCTCCGCTATTCCCCGGAGAAACATATACGGCTTCCTGTATTGTATAATTTCCGATATTTTTCAAACCGTGTGTCTCATAGGTTATTTTTGTTTGCGAAAACAATGTACCGACACATAAAAAACTTATTGCTGTTAATAATTTTAGTTTCATCTGTTTATAATTTGTAACACCCTGAAAATAAGCAGTTGATATATGGTCATTTTTTTTTTGTTAAGATTTAATTTTAAATCCCACAATGTTGGTTTCATCTGTTTAGAATTTAAAAATTTCTGAATTTTAAGCAAAGTTAATTATTTACTTCACAAAAAGCAAGTAATCGGTTAAAAATAAAAACCGATTTATCGGCGTAAAATTTATAATATACGCTAATAAGTCGGGTATAAAAAAGAAATTTTGAACTTGCAAAAATCAAGCTACTAATTTCAAATAATCAAATACTTCATAATTTCCTTGTGTTCTTTGCAGATAATTTTCAATATTATTTATAATATCTTCATCATAATATATTTCGTCGTTTACGCTACATATAATACAAGGGATTCGTTTTACTACCACGACTCTTCCTCTTTTCTGAAAAAAACGGCTTGCGAAGCAAAATTCTTTTCCTTTTCCTATATTATTATTCATGGTTTTAATTTTTTGTTTATATCTTAAAGACGACAACATTTGTAAAAAGGTTGCATTTTTTTTAATAAAAAAAACATATACCCTGTTATTTTACAGAAACATACAGTTGCAAATAGAACACCGGAAGGAAAATAATATTTTCGATATTTTATTAAATTTGATGAAAGTATATTATTGATTGATGAAATAACAGTTTCTTGGGCTGAAAATTAAATTATCATTTCATGTGTTCTAAAACATATTTATTGTTGATGTTTGTCGTATTCTTATTTGTATATTTGTAACGCTTGCTATAAATTTTAATTATTAACTTAAAACCAATTAATTTATGAAAAATTACAAAAAAATTCCAACATTATTTGTTGTTTTACTTTTTATGTTAGGCAACTTGGCAGCACAATTTCCTTCAAATGTGAAGAAAATAAATGCAAAACCGAATGCAATTACGACAGTTAAAGGAAATCTGTCGCAAGGTGCAGTATTGAGTAATTTGCAATGGGCATCGAGTAGCCAAAATGCTTGTTTTCCTGCAACACAAAATTCAAAATTTAATGGAAATCATGTGTTTTTTTCTACTGAAATTCCGCCTTATTCGGAAATGTTTATAACAATAATTCCGGACGATAAAAATGCAAATATGAGCATTTACGCTTATACGATAGGGAAAACAAGTTATTACATTCCGCCGAAATTACCGAGATGTGTTTCTTGCGAAGCAGAGCACAAATGGGACAGAGCAAAAAGAGGAAAAACACAAGACCACACCAGAACCGTCCGACTGAATGCAATCAAAAATCCGTACAATGTAGTCATTGGTATTGCCGGAGCAGACGGACTGAAAACAGGAAGTTTCACCGTAAAAATAGACCTTAAATCACGAGAAACCAACAATGCGGTTCAAAAACCTTTGAAAAGATATAAAGCAACAAGCGTAAAAGGTGCGACTAAGATTTACAAAGGAAATTTAAGCGATGGGGTTGTTATTAACGACTTATCGTGGGCTGCAAAAAGTTCGGTTGCTTGTTTTCCTGCTACGCAAAACGATAAATTTACAGGAAATCATATAATTTATCTTACGGAATTACCGGCTCGTTCGGTAATGACGGTAACATTAGTCCCTGACAATCCTAATTCAAATATGAGTTTATACGCATATTCAGCAGGAACACACAAAATGGTTCCGGGATTGAGCTCGTGTGTTTCTTGCGAAGCTGATTACAAATGGGACAGACCCAAAAAAGGAAAAACACAAGACCATACAAGAAGTGTACGACTGAATGCAATAACTAATCCTTATAAAGTTGTTATCGGAGTTGCCGGTGCCAACGGGTTAAAAGCAGGGAGTTTCAAAATTAAAATTAAAGTCGAGTAAGGGCTTTGATATGTTTAACAGGTTAAAATTATATATGAGTTCGGTATAAAAAGACCCTTAGGGTTTGATTCAACAAAACTTAAACGATTCAAATACTTGATTTGCAGTCTGTTACTTAAAATCCTAAGGTCTGATTTTGAAAAAATATACTTTTTAGACTGAACTCATATATACAACAATTTAATAATCATATAATTATTTTTATAAATTTTTTAAAATTTTCAATAATGAAAAAAACAATTTCAATATTATTAGTCGTATCCGTAATGTTGAGTTTAACATATTGCGGAGTTTCCGATTCGAGTAAAGTCGGTGATGATTTTTATCAAATGTTAAAAACAAAGGATTATGATAAACTTGGTGCTTTGTTGAGCGACGAGGCTCTTGCTGCAAATCCGAAAGAAGATTGGATTAATCTTTTTAAGAAATTAGATAACGCTTATGGAACTTTTAAATCGTATTCTCGACAAAGTTTTCATACAGGCGTTAATGGCGGAGTTCACAGAACAGAATTAATGTACGAAGTAATATATGATACCGATACTTTGTACCATCAAATGAAATTTATCGAAGTAGGCGACAGTTATAAATTATCTTTTTTCCGTTCGGTTTCCGATAAGTCGAAATTTGATAAGAAAAAATAAAAAGTAAGCGTTAAATCTGTTGCTTAGATTAAGATTAGCCGGAGGTTCACTCATAGTGAATACTCCGGCTGTTTGATTTTATTAAATAGAGGTTGTAGATATTATCTGTTAAATAATAATTCTCGATATTTCGGCAGTGTCCATATTTCGTCATCGACAATAAGTTCAAGTTTATCAACGTGGTAGCGTATTTGTTCAAGAAACGGCTTTACGTTATTATCGTATGCAACAACTTTTTCGGTCGGATTTTCAATTTTATTGGCAATTTTTCGTGCCTGAATCATTTCTTCCGCTTTCAAACTGATAAATTTTGTATGCTCCGATATTTTTTTGATTGTCATTATTCGTCTTTCGGTAATGACTTTAAATTCATCAGGTTCAAGGATTTCTTTTAAGCCTTTTACACTTTCGATAAGCAAATTTTGATATTTAATTGCTGTCGGAATTATATGGTTCATTACCAAATCGCCGAGAACCCTTGCTTCGATTTGAATTTTTTTTGTGTATCCTTCAATCCTTACTTCATATCGAGAATGTAATTCTCTTTTATTCAGAACATCACAATTTTTATAAAGTTCTATTGTTTCTTTACTGATATATGCTTTAAAAGCTTCAGGAGTTGAAGTTATATTTGAAAGTCCTCTTTTTTGAGCTTCCTCAAGCCATTCTTTGCTGTATCCGTTTCCTTCAAATCGAACAGCTTTGGTTTCGGTAATGTATTTTCTCAATATTTTTAAAATTGCGACATCTTTTTTAATACCGTTTTCAATTAAACTATCGACTTCAATTGAAAATTTTTTTAACTCTTGTGCAACGGCTGTGTTCAATGCTATCATTGGAGATGCACAATTTTCTGTTGAACCTACCGCTCTAAATTCAAAGCGATTGCCGGTGAAAGCAAATGGAGAAGTTCTGTTTCTGTCAGTGTTATCCAATAAAATTTCAGGTATTTTACCGATATTTAATTTCAGGTCTGTTTTTTTATCCGGACTCATTTTGTCTTTCGGAATCTGTTTTTCGAGTTCGTCTAACAAATTTGAAAGTTGAGTGCCAAGAAATACTGACATTATAGCCGGAGGAGCTTCTTGTCCGCCAAGTCGATGTTGATTACCGGAAGACATTATACTTGCACGAAGCAAATCGCCGTGTTTATAAACGGCTTTTAATGTTGCTACCAAAAATGTTAAAAATTGAGTATTATTTTTTGGTGTTTTTCCCGGTTTAAGCAGGTTTATTCCTGTGTCGGTAGCCATCGACCAGTTGTTGTGTTTGCCGGAACCGTTAATTCCCGCATAAGGTTTTTCGTGGAAAAGAACTTTAAAACCGTGTCGCTGCGAAACTCGTCGCATCACTTCCATTATCAGCTGATTATGGTCGTTTGCCAGATTTGCTTCTTCAAAAATCGGTGCACATTCAAATTGATTAGGTGCAACTTCATTATGCCGTGTTTTGACGGGGATTCCAAGTTTATATGCCTCTATTTCAAAGTCTTTCATATAAGCTGAAACTCTTTCGGGTATCGAACTGAAATAATGGTCTTCAAGTTGTTGGTCTTTTGCTGAAGCGTGTCCCATAAGGGTTCTGTTTGTAAGCGATAGGTCGGGACGAGCATGATAAAGAGCTTCATCGACAAGGAAATATTCTTGTTCCCAGCCCAAATTTACATTTACGCAATTTACATTTTTGTCAAAATATTTGCAAACAGCAACAGCGGCTTTGTCGAGTGCGGCAAGTGAACGGAGTAGGGGAGTTTTGTAATCAAGTGCTTCGCCGGTATATGAAATAAAAATTGTCGGGATACATAATGTTTTTCCTATTACAAAAGCCGGTGATGACGGGTCCCAGGCGGTGTAACCTCTTGCTTCAAAAGTGTTTCGCAATCCGCCGTGCGGAAAACTTGATGCGTCCGGTTCTTGTTGCGAAAGCAAATCTCCGTTGAATGTTTCAAATGCGTTACCGTTTTTGTCGATTTCCAAAAAAGCATCGTGTTTTTCGGCTGTTGCATCAGTAAGCGGGTGAAACCAATGCGTGTAATGTGTTGCACCTCTGCTTATTGCCCACTCTTTCATTCCGGAGGCTATTTGGTCAGCAGATTTTCTGTCTATTCGACTTCCTGTTTCAATCGCTTTTTCTACATTTTTCAGGGCTTCTATTGAAAGGTATCGCCTCATTTTTTCTATTCCGAAAACGTTTTCTCCGTAATAATCCGAAACGTTGTCGGAAGGATATTTAACTTCTACCGGTTTTCTGTTTAATAAAACATCTAACGCTTTAAATCTGATTGTTGCCATTTGCTTTTAAGTTTTTGAAAAAATAGTTTAAATTTCGCATCAAAAGTATAAAAAATAAAATTACCCCCTAATAATTAGAGGGTAATTATTAAAAAACTTATATTTAGGCAAGGTAACCCCTTGTTTTAGTTGTCTATTTTGTAAAAAAATTCAATTTCTTTTATTTTTTCCAGTAAATCATTTTTATCTTTTACCGTAGATTTTTTTAAAGTGTTGTACCATGCTTTTGCTTGGGTAAAATTATTTTCTTTATAATAAAGTATCGGGATTGCGTACAAAGAATATGCGTATCTTGATGTGGTTTTGTTTTCTTGGGCTTCAATATTTAAAAATAATTGCAGTGCTTCTTTATTTTTTCCGCCGGATTGTAAAATTATTGCTTGCTCAAACATACGAATTTCCTTACTTAATTTATTATTAAGTACTATTTCCTTAAATGAAAAACAATGATTGTTACAGTTTTCTACAAGATTAATTTTTTGACTTTCTTTCGGAAGTTTTTTAAAATACAATTTGAAATATAATCTTTCTCCTTTTTTTGTAAATTTTTTGCTGTCTGGACATACCGGTATTCCTTCCGATTTTATTAAATTATATTTTATTTCACTTTGAACATCTTCAACATAGATGTTTTTATCGGCACAGAACCATGACTCTCCTGTTATTTTTTGATTTTCGATAAATAAATAAATTATGGTATTTGAAGGTGTCAATTCTATTTTTTCTATAAAGAGTGTTTTATGACTTTTTGAATAGAAAACGGGATTTTCATAAGTTTGAGAACTTACTTTTATTGATATTAATAAAAGTAATATAATTAGTATCTTTTTCATGTGTGTAAAATTGAATTAATTAATAATGAGCTATATATAAGAGTTCAGTCTGTAAAGTATAAAGTTTTTAAAGTTAAAAGTATAATGTATTGATAATTAGATATTTAAACAAAAACAAGAATTTAGGTTAAATGAGTTACATTCAGCAGAATAACTTTATAAACGTTTAACTTTATGACTTTTTAAACTGAACTTATATAAGTAAAATTGTTTTTCGGATTTTATCCGTACGTCGCAAGGGTTGAAAAAATGTTTACAGGCAGTTCCTGAAAATTAAATTCATTTTAGTATAAATAGAAACGTATTATTTGTAAAAACAGGTATATGTTATGTAGGAGTATTATGGTAAAATTATTTGTGTTTGGCGGAGTAATAAACAACAAAAGAGCTTAGAAAATCCAAGCTCTTTTGTTGTTTTATTTCGATTTCAGCCCGCCCGGGGCTTTGTCTTATTATAAAGGTCTTAGACCTTTATTTTATTCGTCAAGTGAAGGCTCTGTGGTAGTTGCTCCTGAATTTCCAAGAATGTAATTTGCACCTATACCGACCATCCAAGCTGATTTGTCATAAGTTTCAACTGCAAATATTCTTCCCGGGTTATAATATTGTGTAATACCGTTTCCATCGTAGGCACGAGTGTAATCACTGTACATTGTAAAACCTATACCAAGAGTTAAAGATAAACTTTCACTTACTCCGTAAGTTCCGCCAAAACCGACAGTATTGGAAGATAAAAGATTTCGAGTCGAGTTTTGATAGTATTGAGATGGGCTGAATTGTGTTCGTTGGTATCCGGCACTTACTACAAGATTATCCATTACTTTATACTCTGCTCCAAGAGCTGCTTCCCAAGTGTTTTTAGTGATAAATTTTCGCTGTCCTTCTATATTTTCAAATCCATAATCTGAATCAAAATCCCAATAATGTCTGAAACTTCCTGATACAGTTAAACCGTCCATTACTTCGTAGTTTACACCTACAGTAAATAAAGGAGGCAGGTCTGCTCTTGTTTCTTTTCCGTCGGTGTATGTTTCGTCGCCGTCTTTACCGTTATTCACTTTCGTAGTAAGTATCATTCTGGTTAGATGCTCATATTTGATACCTACATTCATTTTTTCGCTTACTTGTAAATTTAATCCCACAATAGGAGTAAATCCTGTTCCGGAAAATGAAACATCTGTATAAACATCTTTAATTTTATATCCGTCAATATCTTCTTGCTCGAAATACTCTGTTCCCATATCAGTATTAAATTGTTGGAGATAAGCATCCGGGGCATACCAAGCATTTTTATAATCAGACTTAAATTCTATTCCTGTTAATTCCATTTTTACGGTATTCATAGAACCAGGGGCTATTACATATCGCCCTCCTACAAAACCCGAAAAGAAATCGTTAAATTTATATGAAAGTCCTCCTTGTATTCCGAAACGTACTTCTTTTCCTTCGGCTGTTTGAGTTTTATACCTGTAATCACTGATACTGCCATAATTTGTTTCATCATTACTGAAAATAGCGGCAGCTACATCGTCTAACCCGGCGAATCCGGACTCACTTGCCAATCCGGGTATCATTGCTGCAATCGCAATTTCCGTACCTGCAACACCGTTGGCATATTCAGCTCCACCACCACCGGCAATAGGATTAAATCCGATAGAATATGCAAATTTACCTCTCTTGTAAGCTGCATAAATTCCCGGAAAAACAGGAGCCATGATATCTCCGTTATAACTGCCTTGATGAAGCAAGTAATAGTCGTTTGTTACTTTATTTGTTTTCCCGATTACTTGGTTGTTTACTGATATGTAAAAACCATCGGCGAGTAATGCCAACGACGCCGGATTGTAATAAACTGCATCAATATCTGTCGATGCGTCTCGTGCCAATATGCGTACATACATTGCACTTTGATTTGTGTTTGTAACTACCCCGCCGGCAAATATGCCCGTTGTTACAGTTAATAAAATGAATAAACTTAATGTAATTTTCCTCATAATTTATATTATTTTTATGTTATTTTTCTGTGCTAAAATATCTATATAAATACAATTTTACAAAATTATATTCAATGAATTTCAAATAACAAATAAAACACACACATATAACACTAATAAACACCACATTAGTGAAAATAAAATAAAAAATATTATTTTAGTAATTTGATTGTTTTAATTTTTGATGTATCTTTGCAAAACAAATTAATTATTTACTGAATAAAGGGGTCGTTTTGGTTTCGACTGCGAGGATAATAGATTTGTAAGCATGTCGAGCATTGCATAATAACTCGTTAAAATGTTGTGTATCTTTATAAACGGCGAAAATAATAATTACGCTCTTGCTGCATAGTCGAATTACAGTAAACTAAGCTTCATCATTGCACTAGGTGCAGAGACGAGACATCTCACATTAAGGACTGTCTTATTCCTTATTGTATAAGAGGTGTGGACAATTTAAGAATCGTTCGAGTAAAATCTTGGTATTCGAATTAAATAAAAAGAATAAGGTGTAAGATTGGGTGCTTTTTTCCGGTTTTATGCTCGAAAATCAATAAAAAGATAAGCATGTAGAAATCACTTCCGTTACTTGTTTGGACGAGGGTTCGAGTCCCTCCGGCTCCACAATTCAAAAAGGTTAAAAGTCTGTATCTTAATTAGATGCAGGCTTTTAACTTTTAAAAAATCAGATAATATTATTGATAATTTCTTATTCTGTGCTAAAAAATCAAATTAAATAAAAATCCTGATACAATAATACAAAGGCTGACAACTCCAAAGAATATACCTATAAGTTTTAATGTCATTACTTTTTTGAGCAGCATTGCCTCCGGGAAAGAAAGTCCGACAACGCCCATCATAAAAGCAATCGCAGTTCCAAGCGGTATTCCTTTGGCTACAAGTACTTGGACAACCGGTAAGATTCCCGAAGCATTGGAATACATCGGGACAGCAAGAATTACGGCAACCGGGACGGCAAAAATATTTTCTTTACCGATATATTTTTCAAAAAAACTTTCCGGAATATAACCGTGCATTAATCCTCCAATAGCAATGCCGATAAGAACATAAGGCAAAACTCCTTTCAAAATTTTTACGACTTCTTGCCAAATTATAGGTAAGCGACTTTTAAAATTTTGTTTATCCGTAAATATTTCTTTTTCGGCTTGCGAATCGTTTAAAACTGTTTTTACCCAAGTTGTTAAAAAACGTTCTAACTTAAATTTTTGCAGAATTGCTCCGGAAATTGTGCCGAGTAAAATTCCGCTTACGACATAAATAATGGTGGTTTTTACGCCAAACAATCCGAGAAAAAGTCCGATTGCAACCTCGTTTACTAAAGGTGAAGTTATCAGAAATGAAAACGTTACTCCAAGTGGAATGCCACCTTTTACGAATCCTATGAAAAGCGGTACGGACGAGCAAGAACAAAACGGTGTAACAACTCCGAAAAGCGATGACATAAGATATTCTAAACCGTATAATTTCTTGCGAGACAAATAATTACGAACTCTATCAACCGGAAAGTAACTGTTTACGATACCCATAAAAAATATTATCACAAAAAGTAATAATAATATTTTTATACTATCGTAAATAAAAAAATTTAATGCCTGCCCAAGATGATTATTTTTTGAAATATTTAATATTTCATATACAAACCAATCTGAAATATTTTGTAACCAATCGAACATTATTGCAAATTTTTATAAAATTTCAAAAAGCCTTGTTTTATTTCGTCTCTTATTCGGCGAAATTCGGACAGGATAAATTCTTCTGTTCCGGAAACTTCAGCGGGGTCGTCGAAACCTATATGTAAATGTCGGGAAACTTTACCGGAAAATGTAGGACAGCTTTCTTTTGCTCCTCCGCAAACTGTTATTACATAATCAAATTCTTGATTTAAAAACTCATTTACCGATTTTGGATAATTATCACTTAAATCAATATCAAGCTCTTTCATAACCTGAACGGCTTTCGGGTGTACTTCTTTATTCGGTTCTGTTCCTGCCGAAAAAACTTTAATATTTTTATCAAAAAATTTCAAAAATCCTTCTGCCATCTGACTTCGACAACTGTTGCCGGTGCATAAAATTAATATTTTCATCAAAGTAAAATTATTTTAAGGTTTTCGACTTTTTATCGGGAAGCCGTATTTATAAATATCTAATAATTAGAACGTAGTATAAAAAATAGTCAATAATTTTATTATAAGTGTTTTAATTTTTAGTTTTCAACCATCAACTATTTAGAATAATATTTTTTCTTAAAAAACAAAGAAACATTTACTAATGCAATCAGAACAGGGACTTCCACCAACGGACCTATAACTCCGGTAAATGCTTGTTCGGAATTTAAACCGAATATCGCAATGGCAACAGCAATAGCAAGTTCAAAATTATTTCCCGTTGCCGTAAAAGCAATTGAAGCATTTCTTTTATAATCAACTTTCATTGCTTTGGCTATAAAAAAACTTATAAAAAACATTACTGCAAAATAAATTATCAATGGAACAGCTATTTTTAAAACATCGAAAGGAATTTCTACTATTAAATCACCTTTAAGGCTAAACATCAATATAATAGTGCCAAGTAAAGCAATTAAAGTTATCGGAGAAATAAAAGGAATGAATTTTTGTTTATACCAATTTTCACCTTTATATTTCACTAAAATTTTGCGACTTAAAAAACCTGCCAAAAAAGGTATCCCGAGATATATTGCTACCGATTTTGCAACCTCGAAAACGGAAATGTTAATTTCAAAAGTTTTTATGCCGAAATATTCGGGCAGTACCGCAATAAACAGCCACGCATAAAAACTGTAAGTTACAATTTGAAAAATACTGTTTAATGCTACCAGTGCCGCTCCGTATTCCTTACTCCCTCCTCCTATATCATTCCAAACCAAGACCATAGCTATACATCGTGCCAAACCTATAAGTATTAACCCGGACATATATCCCGGTTGGTCGCCAAGAAAAATTATTGCCAAAACAAACATTAAAACCGGTCCGATTATCCAATTCAATATTAATGATAAGGACATTATTTTTACATCTTTCAGAATTGAAGGAATCAGACTGTAATTTACTTTTGCCAACGGCGGATACATCATTAATATTAAACCTGTTGCAAGCGGAATATTTGTACCGCCGGAAGATACTGAATTAATTATTCCCGATATTCCGGGAAAGAAATATCCTATTCCGACTCCGATAAACATTGCAAGAAATATCCATAAAGTCAGAAATCTGTCGAGTAATTTTAAGCGTGTTTTCATTTGTTAAATCGTGCAAATTCGTCTTTAAGGTCTTCGACCTTTTTGATGGGCAAAGCCACATTTGTAAAACATTAATAGTTAGAAAGTTACACGGAGGTTAATGTGAAAAACTTATATATTAATATTTTTAAAATAATCATATTATAAATACGGTTTTACCCCCATTAAACAGGTCGAAGACCTTAACTTCTTTTAAAATAAAAATATAGATATGTAATAAATTCCCACGCCGATAAATATTACTGCTACAATACGCCGAAACCACGTTTCAAATATTTTAATTTTTTTGTAAACATTACCGATACTTCCGATTGCAAAAGCAATTACCCAAGCAAAAATAATAACCGGCAAACCCGTCCCTATTGCAAAAATCACAGGCAAATAAAGTCCGGAAGCACTTGAAATTGTCATCGGAATAAGCATTCCGAAATATAATACTCCGCTATACGGGCAAAATGCCAAAGCAAAAACAATTCCAAGCAATAAAACGCCCCAGAATCCGGATTTGCTTTTTTCTTGCATTTTTTCGGTAAGATTTCCTAATCCGGGAAATTTTACTTTGACAAAATCAAACATTAATATTCCTACAATTATCAATATCGGACCGAGTAATTTTTCGCCCCACTTCTGTACAAAACCGGAAATTTCAAATTGTCCTATACCGAAATAAAAAATTAAACCTATTAGTGTATAGGTAATTGCACGACCAAGTGTGTAAATAAGTCCGTTGCCGAAAACTTTTTTACGGTTTTCCAAATCTTTGCCGATATATGCAATCGCTGTAATATTTGTCGCAAGCGGACAGGGACTAATTGCGGTCATTAAGCCGAGTAAAAAAGCTGAAAGTAACGGTAATTCGACATTTTCCAATAATGATTGTAGAAATTCCATTTTTTTTAAAAATTTTCGATTGCTTGTTTAATTTTTGTTTTTAATTTTTCAGGATTTGTAACGGCATACATAAAACCGTCATTTGTCAGGTTTTTTGTCTTATCGTTTTGTACGAAAATTAGTGTTTGTCCTGAAATTTTCATTTTTTCGGCTAATTTTTCACCTTCCGGCTCGTCCATATCTATTGATTGAAAGCTTATTTTTCCGGTTTTTATTTTTTCGGGATAAAGTTCGCCGAGAGCTTTTTTTGTTTCTTGCTCTACTGCAACACAAGTCCGACAACGATGACTGTAATGAAAATAATAAACTTTAATTGTTTTTTCGATTTTATCCGATGTGGAATCGGAATCTTTTTTTTGACTGTTATTACAAGCCGTGATATTCAAAGCAAGTGTCAAAGCGATAATGATACTTATTAATTTTTTCATTTTGCTATATTTTTTAAATGTTTAATAATTTGGTATAAAAAGACCCTTAGGGTTTGATTTGACAAAATTTAACAAGTCTAAATGTCTAACTTACAGTTTTTTAACTAAAACCCTAAGGGTCTGATTGAGAAAAAATATACTTTTTAGACCGGACTCATAATTTGGTATAAAAAGACCCTTAGGGTTTGATTTGACAAAATTTAACAAGTCT
>JAOZMN010000009.1:0-6699 GCA_029934265.1 Bacteroidales bacterium | reverse complement strand
TAACTAAAACCCTAAGGGTCTGATTGAGAAAAAATATACTTTTTAGACCGGACTCTTTAATAATTTGATAATTTCTTTTTCGGAAGGAACTCTTCCTTTACTTATAACTTTTTCATCGACAACAAGTCCGGGTGTGGACATGATATTATATCTCATAATATCCGCAATATCTTCAACTTTTGTTATTTTTGCTTCGACATTGTTGTTTTCGACGACTTTTCGTACTCTTTTTTCAAGAGTTTTGCAGTTTGGGCAACCCGTACCGAGAATTTTGATTTCCATAATTTTAAGTTTTAATTATTAACATTTCGTATTTCGTAAAATAACGAAACAAAATTATAAATAAAAATATTATTAATCAAACAAATTTGAAAATATTTTTTTAGCTTCGTTCCAATTTTCACGATTTAAGCAATATCTTATTTTCGGATATTCAATATTTCCTTGTATCAATCCGGCATTTTTTAGTTCTTTCAGGTGTTGCGACAGGGTTGAGCGTGCAATCGGTAATACTTTATCCAAATCACCACTGAAACAACAAGATTTTTGCGATAAAAATTCAAGAATATAAACTCTTACAGGGTGTGAAAGAGCTTTTGCATATTTTGAAATTATTTTGTGATGATTTGAAATTATATTTTTATTTTCCATATTTATTTAATTTTGGATAACTTTTCTGTATTTTATCAAAGGTTTTGCTTTGATAGGAAACTTTGATAAGTCTGTCAATTACTTAAAGTTATAACCGGTATCAACATTTCTTCGAGTGAAATTCCGCCGTGTTGAAAAGTATCCGTATAATATCTTACATAGTGATTAAAATTATTGGGATATGCAAAAAAGTCGGTATTTTCGGCAAAAATATAGCGAGAGCTGATATTTGAAACCGGCAAACCTGCTGTTTCCGGATTTTTAAGTTCGTAAACCTCTTTACTTTTATAATCCAGATTTCTGCCGTGTTTGTATCTCAAATTTGTTGTAGTATCTCTGTCGCCGATGACTTTTACCGGTTTTTTTACACGTATTGTTCCGTGGTCGGTTGTCAGTAAGATTTTAATTTTATGTTTAGCCAATTCTTTTATCAATTCTAAAAGTGGGGAATGTTCAAACCAAGTCAATGTAAGCGAGCGAAATGCCGATTCGTTGTTGGCAAGCTCTCTTATCATCTTGCTGTCAGTTCGGGCGTGCGAAAGCATATCCACAAAATTAAAAACGGCAACATTCAGCTGATTTTCGAGCATATTTTTTAAATTTGAAACAAGCTGAATACCGGCTTTATTGCTTAATATTTTTTCGTAACCGAATTTTATTTTTCTTCTGTATCTTTGAATAAGAAGTTCCAGTAAATCAGGTTCGTTCATGTTTTTTCCTCTCTCTTGGTCATCGTTAAGCCATAATTCCGGATAGCGTTTGGAAATTTCCAAAGGAGTAAGTCCGGCAAAAAAAGCATTTCTTGCATATTGAGTTGTAGTCGGAAGAAGTGTGTACCAAAGTTCTTCTTTTTCGGTTTTTATATACTCACTTATAGCCGGCTGAATGGTTTTCCACTGGTCGAAACGCAAATTATCTATTACGATTACGAAAACTTTTTCACCGGAATCCGTTAAAGGAAAAACTTTTTGTCGGAAAAAATCATGTGGCATTTTCGGACGTTCTGCATCTTCTTTGAACCACGATTGATAATTTTTCTTAATAAATTTTACAAATTCGTTGTTTGCTCCGTCTTTTTGTTGTTTCAGGATTTCGTCCATCATGTTTTCTTGCGAAGCATCGAGTTTTAACTCCCATCGTACTAATTCTTTATAGATATTTTTCCACTCTTCCGATGTGTATGTTTGCGATATTTTACCGGCAATTTTACTAAATTCAGCTTGATAATCCGAGCTTGTTTTTTCGCTTACTATACGTTTATTTTCAACATTCTTTTTGATACTCAAAATAATTTGATTCGGATTTACCGGTTTAATAAGATAATCATCTATATGCGAGCCGATTGCTTCTTCCATAATATCTTCTTCTTCGCTTTTTGTAATCATTACGACAGGCATCGAAGGGCGAAAAAGTTTTATGTCCGGCAGTATCTCCAAACCTGTTTTTCCCGGCATATTTTCATCGAGAAAAACAATATCGTATCGTTTTTCTTTTATCATATCCAGAGCATCGTATCCGTTGTTTGCGGTAGTTACGTTGTATCCTTTTTTTTCAAGAAAAAGAATATGTATTTTTAATAAATCTATTTCATCGTCAATCCACAATATTTTCAGTTTATTCATTTTTGGCGGAATTAAAATTTTATAATATTGAGTTCGGTACAAAAAGACCCTTAGGGTTTGATTTGACAAAATTTAACTAATCTAAATATCTAATTTACAGTATATTACTTAAAACCCTAAGGGTCTGATTGCGAAGAAATATACTTTTTAGACTAAACTCAATATTATTTTAAAAAACTTTTTTTTGTACACTTTTTGTACAAATATAGAATAAATAAAATACTTTTGTAAAAAACATTACAAAATGTGAGTTCTATTTACTATATTTGTGAAAAATAAGCTCTTTTTATTCAGTGTCCTATAAAGTTTCATCATTGTTTCATTATTTATAATAAAGTTATGCAACACATATCATCAAAAGAAGTAGTAGATGTCCGTTACACGCTTGGTTCACCGGAAAGTGCGGCAGGAATGTTTAACCAGCTTAAAGCAACTTTCCCCGAAGGAAAAGAATACAGATTATTTGCCGAACCGATAATAAGCGGCGGAAAAATTATGTGGATGACCGAATATGAAGGCAGTCTGCTGAATATTTCTCAATTATCGGACGAGCAACAAAGTAATGTTAAGAATTTGCTTACCGAAAAAATAAAAAAACTGATAGTAGCCGCCAAACAGTACGACGAAACAAAATTAGTCGAATTTTTATATAAATGTATCGAAATCCCTTCGCTAAAAGATATATTTGTAGTCCGAAATAATAATATAGACCAAGTAGTTCTGATACAATGGGGATTTTTGTCCGATGTTCCCGGAGCTGATAAAGGAATTTTGGATAAAATCATAAATGCCAAAAAAGTACCGATGGTATTTAAAGTCAGATATGAAGATGAGACCATTGCCAAAGGCGTTGAAGTAAGTTTTGAATTTGAAGGAAAAAAAGAAATACACCGCTCAAATGAAGAGGGTGTAATAATGCTTGAGGAAGTAAAAATCGCCGGTTATGTAAAAGCTTATGAGCTTTATCAAAATCAAGCAATAAATATGCAGGGTTATACGTGTTATGAATACGGAGATTATGTAATTACGGTAATGCTTCGGCTTGATATGCTTTTCAGAGTAAAAGGCTCGAATGACTTGCCGATGCCGAACGAGAAATTTTTATTGAAATACGATGAATCGGAAACCGAACTCACAACCAATGAAAGCGGAGAGTTTATGTTACCGCAAGTACCGTCCGGCAAACAAGTAAGTGCTTGGCAAACAGAAGAAGGAAAAATAATAAATTCAAATAATTTTATTGCCGATAAAGAAAAAGAATTTTATCTTATAGTTATCGAAATTCCGGAAGAAGAAGTTGTCGCACCTCCGTCTCCTGTTGTAGAAGAAGAAAAAACTCACGATATGAAATTTAAAGTTATCGACAATAAAAATAATGTCATTGCCGATGCTGAAGTCAAGGTACGTTACGGAACCAATACACAAACTTTATTTACCGATTCTGAAGGTTATGCTGTTCTTAAAGGCGTAGAGTTGGGAACTAAAGTTGAAGTTGTGGCATACAAAAAGAAGAAAAAAAAGTAAGCAAAACACTAACCAACCACAAAACCAAATTAGATATGAAAACGAAAATTTATGTACTACTTATACTGTTTTTAACAGCAGGAATATGCACGGCACAAAATGTAACCGAATTTAAAACAATACAAGTAGAAGAAGGAACAATAAATACAGTTGCATTGTGCGGAACGGGAAATATAGCAGTAGTCGGCTATGAAGACGGAAAAATTGAAGGTTACGACATTAAAACCGGAACAAAAATATATACTGTAAACCGACTTGACGGAAAAATGTCAAAAATAACACCTAATAAAAAAGGGAATTATTTTATTACAGCTTCTTTTGACAATAAAGCAATGATTTGCAAAGTTTCCGACGGTAAAATTTTAAAAATATTTACCAAAAACGGTTCGCAAGTATGGTCTGCTGATATTTCGAGCAATAGCAAATATGTAGTTACGGGTATGGAAAACGGAGCAGTAAAAGTGTGGGAAGTAACAACAGGACAAGAATTTAGAACTTTTTGGGGACATTCCGGAGTTGTTTTTGACGTAAAATTTACACCTGATAATAAATATGTAATTTCTGCTTCCAAAGATAAAACAATTAAAATTTGGGATTATCCGAAAGCTTTGGAACTTCACACTCTTACAGGACATACACATTATGTTCTCGATATGGATATCAGTCCGGACAGTAAAACTTTAGTAAGTGCCGCTCGTGATAATATACTATTCGTTTGTGGGATATTGAAAACGGAACAGAAAAAGCTGTACTGCGAGGACATATGTGGTATGTACTTTCGGTTGATTTCAGCCCGGACGGAAAATATATCGTCAGTGCTTCGTGGGATAAGACAATAAAACTTTGGAGTAATTCCGGAGCTTTATTGCAAACAATAACCGGACATGAAGGTCCTGTTAAAAACGTATCTTTCAGTGCAAACGGACAGTACATTATCAGTTGTAGCGATACTAAAATAAAAATATGGAACTCCGGATTGGACGTTGTAGATACTTCCGATAATTAACAATGAGTTCGGCATAAAAAGACCCTTAGGGTTTGATTTGACAAAATTTAAAAAATCTAAATGTTTAATTTACAGTCTTTTAATTAAAACCCTAAGGGGCTGCTTGCGAGAAAATCAACTTTTTAGACTGAACTCATATAAATTATAATAAATGAAGAAAAAAAAAGATTTTGTTTTCAGCGACACATCACAAGAGCATATTATTGTGATGAAAAAAAAGAATTATTGGTGGTTACTGCTTTTTTTATTACTTTTTTTACCACTTTTATTACTTATCAGATTTGAAAAAGATATTGTATTTAAAACAATTAACTCCGAAAATTCCGAAATTCTGAAAGGAACATTTGTTAAATTTGAATTTACGGACAGAAATTTTTTTAGTTTTAAAAATAAAAAATTTTTAACCGCAGATACAATCAGATTACAAGATACAACAGGAAGTAACGGAGTTGTTACTTTTGAAAAAGTATCTTACAGCTTATATGCTCGCCTGTTCAAATCCGGAGAAATTGCTTATGTTACGGCAACAAATCGTTGCTTTATGGGCGATAGTTTGAAACCGAAATTTTTCGACCTTAAAGACAAAGAAGAAACAATCCTAAAACTTCCCGAACGTACTTACGACTTAAATTTCAAAGTGGTAGATGCCGATGACAATGAAGCCTTGCCGGAAGCAAAAGTCGAATATACAAACGCAGAAGGCAAAAAAGAAGAAGCAATCACAGATGCTTTCGGAGAAGTTGTTTTCAAAAACATTTCTTACTGCTCAAATATTATTCTTATCGGAAGTAAATACGGTTATGCAAATGACACAATCGCCGACGGAGTAATAAATTTACAAGAATTTATCGAAAAAAGAACATTGAAACTAAAACCGGTAAAAGGAATCGTTAATTTTTTCGTAAAAGATTTATATACAAAACAAGCACTTCCGAATGCAAAAGTATTACTTATAATCGAAAAAGATACTATAAAAGTAAGCACAAACACTAATGGAGTAGGGAAGGGGGTATTTGAAGATATACATATAATATCGAAAATGCACTTAGAAGCAAAAAGGGTATTCTATCATGATACTGTTACACAAACTGTTATCGTTGAGAAATTTATCAAAAAAGCCGAAAAAGAACGCACTATATTTATGCGTCCGAAAACTCAAAATTTGGAATTTAAAAATATAGACGGAAGTACCGGAGCCGCTCTTGCCGGAGTTAAAAACGAAATCAGAATAAACGGAAAAAGTAAAGGTGTTCAAATCAGCAATTCGAGTGGAACTTTTATGATAGCCGGAATATTACCCACCGACAAGGTTTCCATAACAGCATCAAAACATAATTATACAACAAACAGTTCAAAAGTAAATAACAGATTATCGACACAGTTGGATACGCCGGATAAAAGAACTATTCCGCTGAATGTCAATCCTCCGCCACCTCCGCCACCTCCTCCTCCGCCGCCACCGCCGGACAACATAAAACCGCCACCGCCGAACGTGGTAATTCGTCCTTGCGACGCACCGCAAAAATCCGGAGGAAACGGAACAACCATTAATGTTCACAGTTTGGGAACTTCGACACAATTTACCATAAAATGGGATATGCTTTCTTTACCGGACAGATTAACAGTATATTGCGGAGCCGGAGGACACAAATCCGGACTTTTCGATACACAAGTTCCGATTGCAGGAGTAGGCAGCAAAACATTAACTTGTAATACCGGCTATATTACCGTAAAAGTTGTAGGGGGAGGTTTTCTTACAGCTTGGAGTTATCAAATAACTTGTCATTAAGTTGATTGCATAGATATTGACTATTGATATTATAAAAAAAAGGCGTTTTTCCTAAGTGTAAAGTATAAGGCATTTTGATTTTTTAAATACCGGAGTTTACCATTGTA
>JAOZMN010000509.1 GCA_029934265.1 Bacteroidales bacterium | reverse complement strand
AGAAAAAAAAAGGATATAAAACTGCTTTTTTTCACGGCGGAAACAATGGTACGATGAGTTTTGATAATTTTGCAAATTTGATGGAAACCGATGAGCTTTTTCAAAGAAACGAATATCCCGACAAAAAAGATTTTGACGGAAATTGGGGGATTTTCGATGATAAATTCCTGCAATTTACCGCCGGAAAATTAAATAATTTCTAAGAGCCGTTTTTTTCTTATGTTTTTACTTTAAGCTCGCATCACCCTTATACGATACCGAAAGAATACAAAAATAAATTCAATAAAAATGAAAATAAATTGCTGAATGCCGTTTCTTATGCCGATTTTTCGTTACAAAAGTTTTTTGAAACTTGCGAAAAAATGTCGTGGTATAAAAATACGCTTTTTGTACTGACAGCCGACCATACAGGAGCAATTATTTCGGATAATTATAAAAATAATGTCGGGAAATATGCTATTCCGATTTTATATTATTGTCCGCAAGACAGTTTGTTAAAAAATATTGAAAATAAAGCAACTACGCAACAGGCAGATATTATGCCTTCGATATTGGATTATCTGAATTATGACGAAAAATTTTTCGCTTTCGGAAACAGTGTTTTCAATAATGAAGAAGATAAAATCGCAATATCGTACCAAGCAGGCATATATCAAATTATTGAAGATGATTATATTTTACTTTTTAACGGAAAAAAAACTATCGGTTTATATAATAAAACAACGGATATTTCTTTGAAAAATAATTTATCGAAAAAATTTCCTTCAATAAAGAAAAATTTAGAAAACAAAATAAAATTATATATTCAAATTTACAATAACAGTCTTATTAATAATAAATTAAGTTTTGAAATTGAGAAATTTTGAAGTTTTGAACAAGATCATTAAAATTTAAACAAGATGAATAAAATAAATGTTTGCCTTTCGCCGGCACTTTACGATTATTACAAAAAAGACGATACGATTGTAATAATGGTCGATGCCGTTCGGGCAAGTGCGTCGATTTGCACTGCTTTTGCGAACGGTGCAGAAAAAATTGTTACCGTTTCGGAAAAAGAAACCGCTTTTGAATATCAAAAAAAAGGCTGGCTGACGGCAGGCGAAAGAGACGGTATAAAAATCGACGGTTTCGATTTTGGAAATTCACCTGAAACATTCTCCGAAAAAAATGTTTCAGGCAAAAAAATTGCTTTCACCACAACAAACGGAACCCGTGCAGTTCAAAGAGTTATGCAAAGCAAAGAAAAAAATGTCGATTTGCTTATCGGTTCTTTTTTGAATGTAAATGCTGTTGCAGAATTTATCGGAAATAAACAAAAAGACGTAATTGTACTTTGCTCCGGCTGGAAAAATGCCGTAAATATGGAAGATATGTTGTTTGCAGGAAAATTAATTTCACTTTTGAAAAATAATTATACTCTTTTAGAGGGTGCAAATATTTCTTTAAATTTATACGAAACTTCAAAAAATAATTATTACGATTTTATTATGGAAAATTCGCCTCGTCTTGCTTCTGTACGAAAATTTTTACACAAAGACATAAAATATTGTCTTCAAGAAAACACGACAAAAGTTGTTCCGATTTTAAAAGAAAATGAATATTTTTCATCATAACAATAATTCATTCCATTTTTGTATTTCATTTATAATAAACGAATTAGAAAAATGCTTAAACTAAAAACTTTAAGTCCGCTACAAACAATTCTTAACAGTTATTCTCAGATTTTTTTCTCTGAGAATAAACCGTTTGCAGTTATTTTGATAATTATAAGTTTTTTTGATTTTTGGTCGGGTGCTTGCGGATTGTTTTCCGTAATTGCAGGAAATGGAACGGCTTATATTTTGGGTTACAATAAGTTGGCAATCAAAAAAGGAGCTTACGGTTTTAATTTGTTGATGGTAGGACTCGGAATCGGTATTTATTTTCAAGCAGGTATTGAATTATTTGTAATTGCTTTTTTCGGTGCGATGCTTACTTTATTCATTACCATTGCTTTAGAAGGAATGCTTGCAAAATACGGATTGCCGTATTTAAGTATTCCGTTTT
The DNA here is from genome assembly GCA_029934265.1 of Bacteroidales bacterium. Lineage (GTDB taxonomy): Bacteria > Bacteroidota > Bacteroidia > Bacteroidales > JAADGE01 > JAOZMN01. The sequence continues at coordinate 135 of JAOZMN010000509.1, read as the reverse complement.
TACTTGGTATTTGGTCGGTAATGCTTGCTTCACAAGGTTTTTCGGAACTCGGTTTGAGCGAAAGAGATATTTTTACTTACAATAATTTGATAGCGTATAAAAGTGGTGACTTTACTTATTTTTGATTTTATTTAA
>JAOZMN010000508.1:1151-2184 GCA_029934265.1 Bacteroidales bacterium | reverse complement strand
CGATAATTTAATGCCAAATAATACAAATTTTGCTTTATATTTTCGGAAGTAACAGGCGGAATATCAGATGAAAACAAAGATTGTACCGAGTTTTCCATTTGTATATTACTGTAAGCATGAGATAATTTCAGCTTATTTCCGATTTTATTTTCGACATTTATCCCGAAATACCCTTGTTTCAACAAAGATGTTTGTTCTAAATCATCTCCAAATTGTCTTTTAATTTCATAATCCGGTATTTTTTCTATTTTACTTTCAATACCTGCCGAAGAAATTATTTTCGGTTTTTTAAAATGGAGATAATTTTTCATTTCATCGGACAGTTTACTTGCAAACAAACCGGCATCATCGTATCTGCCCATAAATATATACGAATAATATAAAAATTCGGCAGTCAAATTATCCCAAGGTTTCAGTTTGTAAAGCTCTTCAAAAAGTTTGATAGATTTTGCATACTTTTTTTTATAAAAAAACGCTGTTGCATAACGATATTTCAGATTATAAAAATCTATTCCTTGTTTATTTGCTGTTTTGATTTCCACTATTAATTCGTCCCATTTTTTTTGCGTAAACAAAGAGTAAGTTTTAGAATTAACCGTATAATAATTTACAATTTCTTGTGAAAAAGAAATTGAATAAATAAAAATCATTATAAAAACAATAAATATTTTTTTCATTAATATTGATGAGTTTGATATAAAAAGACCCTTAGGGTTTGATTTGACAAAATTTAACAAATCTAAATGTTTAATTTACAGCTTATTACTTAAAACCCTAAGGGTCTGATTTCGAAAAAATCTACTTTTTAGACTGAACTCATTGATTTAAAAAAAAGTTTTCAGACTTTAAAAATTACATTTTTTCAATTCATGCAAGTTTCAAAATTTAGTTTTGATAATGCAAATTTTTTTTACAAATTATCTTTTTTTAATGATATAATTTGCAGAAAAAAATCATTTATTACCTTTGTAAAGTTGTGAAGCTATAAAATTGTTAATTGTAATTTGTCTTTTTTCGGAAAAAATATAAAAAA
>JAOZMN010000508.1:0-1141 GCA_029934265.1 Bacteroidales bacterium | reverse complement strand
TACTTTTTAGACTGAACTCAGTTAATTAATCAAAAACGTTGATTTTATTATAAAGAGTATCTCGTTCTACCGGTATTCTGTTTGCGTCTTTTATAAGTTTTACGATACTCTCTGTACTCATATTCGGATTTTTATCTTCGACTCCCGCCATTGAATATATTTTTGTCGAATCGTCTATTGTTCCGTCAATATCATCAACGCCATAAGAGAGAGCAAGTTGTGATGTTTTTTTTCCTATGCCGGGCCAATATGCTTTCAAATGATTAAAATTATCCAAAAATATCCGTGAAACTGCATAATTTTTTAAATCTTCTATCGAACTTACTTCTCCAATGTCAGACATACTATTATTTTCATTTCTGTATTTAAGCGGAATAAATGTATTGAAACCTCCGGTTTTATCTTGCAGATTTCTCAATTTTTCCATGTGGTCGATACGGTGTTCGTAAGTTTCCATATGTCCGTACAAGATGGTTGCATTTGAGGGTATTCCTACTTTGTGGGCGGTTTCGTGTATTTTCAGCCAATTTTCCGAAGATGCCTTGTCATCGCAAATTTGTTTTCGTATATCAGGGTGAAAAATTTCTGCTCCTCCTCCGGGAATTGAATCAAGTCCGTAATTTTTAAGTTGTTTTAAACCTTCTTCTATCGAAAGTTTTGCTTTGTTAATCATATATTCCAACTCTACTGCTGTAAAAGCTTTTACGTGTAAATCGGGACGTATGTTTTTTATTTCTGAAATTATTTTTCCGTAATACTCCAAATCTCTGTTAGGGTGTACTCCTCCTACGATATGAACTTCTGTAACATCTTTATTTTTATATTTTTTTACAATATCGAAAATTTCTTCCGGCGAAAATTCCCAAGATCCTTTTTCATTTTTCTTGCGAGAATAAGAACAAAATTTACAACTGTATATGCAAATATTTGTAGGTTCGATATGAAAATTTTTATTGAAATAAGTATAATTACCGTTTTTCTTTTCCCGGACAAAATTAGCCAGCATTCCAAGTATTCCAAGTTCTGCTTTTGTATATAATAAAAGAGCTTCGTTGGAATTGATGCGTTTTCCTGAAAGTACTTTTTCTGATATTTCGGATATTTCTTTTGAAATATTTTTTGAGTCTCTCAGTATGATTTT
>JAOZMN010000507.1 GCA_029934265.1 Bacteroidales bacterium | reverse complement strand
TACATTTAATATTATGAATACAATGAAAAATTTTTATACCGCTGATACTTATTCAATTATTTATTAACGGTATTTTTCTGAAAAAAATCAATACTGAACACAGTCAATTAAGCGGGAAGGGTAAAATTATAAAAAAATTTCATTTGCTTTTGGAACATATAGCTTCTCAAAATTTCAATTCGGAAATATTGAAAAAAATGCAAAATGATATTAAAAACGCTGATGAGTTTTCCGTCAAAAAATTAGAAAAATTCAAAAAATTGTCTGTTTCTTTCGATAACAGATTGAATTTTATTTTTGCGATTGTTTCAAATATGCTTTTTCTGTGGGATTTACAATTACTTTATATTCTTAATAAACAAAAAAAGGTTTTACCGTCGGCTATCGAAAAATGGTTTGAAATTATAGGTAATTTTGATGCTTTTTCAAGTTTGTCCAATTATTCCAAAAATGCATAAAATTCATGCTATCCGGAAATTTCAGAAAAAGATTTTATAATGGAAATCATAAACGGCTCGCACCCTCTTCTTGCAAGCAAGGACAGGATAAGTAATGATTTTAAAATTAACGACTTAGGAAAAGTTGTAATTGTAACAGGAGCAAATATGGCAGGAAAAAGTACTTTTTTACGCTCACTCGGAACGAATATTATTTTGGCTTGTTCGGGAGCAAAAGTTTGTGCCGAGAAATTTATTTTCTCACCTATAAATATTCATACAAGTATCAGAGCTAATGATTCTTTGCAGAAAAATGAATCTTACTTTTATGCAGAACTTATGCGTCTTAAGAAGATTATTGACAGGCTTAAATCCGGTGAAAAACTTTTTATAATTCTTGATGAAATGTTGAGAGGTACAAATTCAAAAGATAAACACAGCGGGTCGCAAGGTTTGATTGAACAACTGCTGAAATATAATGTTGTGGGAATAGTAGCAACACACGATGTAAAATTAGGAGAGCTTACAAAAAAATATCCTGAAAAAATATCTAACAAGCGTTTTGAAGTGAAAATTACCGGCGAAAAATTAAGCTTTGATTACAAATTGATGGACGGAGTCAGTCAAAACTTAAACGCAACTTTTTTAATGAAAAAATACAGAATAATCAGTCAATGAATAAATTACAATTAACAATGAACAAATTACAATATCTGTTCATTGTTAATTGTAATCTGTAATTTATTTGACAAGTTCTGCCATTTTTGCTCCTATGTCTGCCGGAGAATCTACAACATGAACTCCAGCCTCACTCAGTATTCTCTTTTTTGCTTGTGCTGTATCGTCCGAACCTCCGACAATAGCTCCGGCGTGTCCCATTCTTTTACCTTTTGGAGCAGTCTCTCCGGCAATAAAACCAACAACAGGTTTGGTACAGTTTTCTTTTATCCAAGCGGCAGCTTCGGCTTCCATGTTTCCGCCGATTTCACCGATAAGTACGATACCTTTCGTTTCGGGGTCTGCTTCAAAAAGTTTTACTGCATCAAGGGTTGAAGTCCCTATTATCGGGTCGCCTCCGATACCGATAGCAGTTGTTTGTCCGAGTCCGACTTTTGTAATTTGATCAACAGCTTCATAAGTAAGTGTTCCTGATTTTGAAACAATACCTATTGAACCTTTTTGGAAAATGAAACCGGGCATAATACCAACTTTGCATTCTTCCGCAGTTATAATTCCGGGACAATTAGGTCCTATAAGAGTAGATTCTTTATCGGTTAAATACTCTTTAACTTTCACCATGTCAGAAGTAGGTATCCCCTCTGTAATACAAACAATTACTTTAATTCCTGCTTCTGCTGCCTCCATAATAGCATCTGCGGCAAACGGCGGTGGTACAAAAATAATTGAAACATCAGCATCAGTTTCTTTTACTGCATCTGCAACTGTATTAAATACAGGTTTGTCAAGGTTTGTTTTTCCGCCTTTCCCGGGTGTTACACCTCCAACAACATTGGTTCCGTATTCCAACATCTGTCCGGAATGAAAAGTTCCCTCGCTTCCAGTGAAGCCTTGCACAATTATCTTAGAATCTTTATTTATAAGTACACTCATTTAGTTAAATTATTAATTATTAGTATTTATATATTCTTAAAATTTTTAGTTTTAAAATAACGAAAACTTGAAAAAAACAGAGCTGTTCCTACTGATACATACAAAGTTAGAAGTATATATGCCGGTATATAATTTATA
>JAOZMN010000506.1 GCA_029934265.1 Bacteroidales bacterium | reverse complement strand
CTTACCAATAGGACAAGCCTAACGGCTTTTGAAAATTTAGAAATCTACATCTGAATATTTATCTGAATTCTCCTTAGAAACAAACACCGGCATCCTCACCCCACTCAAATCACCTTCCATCATAAGTGTCCTCGTCTTCACCATTAACTTGTCAAACTCCCCATCAACATGTGCATCAGGATAATTCGTAATCCCATAATAATTATTTACAACCGTTACTTTATCTGTATGTGAAAAAACAGAACCATTTATCAATCCAATATAATTGTTTACTAACAAAGCCGTTTTGTCATCATCGCTAATTTCCTGCCCTGCAAGTAACTTATCACCAACAATTCCCATAGCATTTGCTCTCAACATCTTCACTCCGTACACATAATTTTTAGCAAATGTTGGGTTCTTTTTTAGATTTTCGAGGGAGTAATACTCCTCTGGGTTAGCCATTTGTGTTACTAAATTCGTTATATTTGTCCACGCACTCGCCGTAGATTGTGATGTCCCTGCAACATTATCCCACGCATCATTAACTTCCTTTACCCAACCGTCAAGATTATCCTTAGTTGCCCACCCTTTTGTTAGAAGATTTGAATATCCAACTAATTTTATAGTATAATATTCTAATAGTCTTTTATCTGTTGTCGAAATACCAGTATCTTTATTTATCTGTGTAACAAGCGATATTGCTTCCTTTTTTGCTGCATTATCAGGTACAACTGTATTAAATGCTTTAACATCGTTTGCATCTATATTATCATTTGTCTCAGCAGTTATATTTCCATTGGTATCAAAGGTAATACTCGGTGTTGTCGTACCGTCCATCGTTTCAGAATTTTCTGGTGTTGTGTCATCGTCGTCTTCTGTTATCGCATCCGGTGTTGTTGGGTTATCTTCCGGCTCTGTATATACCTCCTCTGTTGTAACTCCTGTGTTTTTGGTAGGTAGTTTAGCATCTCCTGTACTTCGGTCTAATACTGCAATAATATCATTTGTATCTTTTTCACTTAATCCGCTTCGTTTTAGCGTTGTTTTTGTAATCTCTCCATTGTTGTAATTAATGTCTGTCGCAGCTCCGGCTGTCCCTACTACTCCAAAACCAAGTGTAGTGTACAAAATAATCTTAACAGGTTTTTTGACTGCTTCTACTGTTTTGTTTACTCCGCCTTTTACAGCATTCCAAGAATTTTTAATTGTTGTTTTCATGGTTTATGTTTGGTAAGTATATAAAGATAATATGTGTTATTGGTTGATTATTGTTATATAATGTAAGATTGCTTCTTGTGGAGTGTAGCTGTCTATTTTTTGTTTAGCAAAATCGCTATCAAAACTAACTAATTGTAAATTATACTCTTGCATAGTAATTACCTGATATGCATCATCAAAATCAAAACCGGAAGTTTCTAATAAGTTTGCAACTTTTTGTAACTGTAATGCAGATAATGTAACAAGTTTTGTTTTTCCTTTTATTATTATATCTTCAATAAAGTCGTTAAATTCCTTATGTTTTTTGTGCCTATCAAGTATCACGCCTATCGAATGTAAAGCAAAATCACTAATAACTAAATTATGTAGTGGAATCTTTTGTAACATTTCATTGGTTTGTAGAGCCTTTTCTTGTCCGAGCAAAAGTTCAAGCCAAATATTTGTATCTATCAAAAACATAATCTTATCTATAATGTAAAGCTTCTTTTTGTAAATCAACAGAACTTTTATTTACGTCTTTTAAACAACCAAACCAACTATATTTTTTATTTTGTTTAGTATTGTTATCTGATAATATGCCTGTATCTTTTAAAAGTTGTGCTATTCCTGGGTGTTGCTCATTATTTTGCTCGACAATAATATTTTCTTGTTGTTCCTTTTTTATTTCGTCTTTGATTGTATCAAAATTAAATTCAAAAAAATGCTCAAATTGTTCTCTCTTATCTTTCTTTAATGTCGGATACAAAAAATAATATCCTAACTGTTTCCTTTGTTGGGTAGTAAAGGTCTTACTTTGTTCTATTACTTGTTTATAAGTCATCTTTTCTTGATTAAGTTTAAGAAGATAATACAAAGATACAAATTTTTTACAAAATCAAACACCAATGTCAAGGGATTTTTAATATTTTACACATTTTATATAATCATATATATAATAGACTTGTTACTTTTTAAGAATTGGTTATAATATTTTTATTTTGACAAAC
>JAOZMN010000505.1 GCA_029934265.1 Bacteroidales bacterium | reverse complement strand
AATTTGATTATTAAGGAAAATGAAAAAAATAATATTTTAAAAATTCTTGACATCGGAACGGGAAGTGGGTGTATTGCGGTCTCGCTTGCCGTAAATTTCAATAAATCGGAAGTTTTTGCCGGAGATATTTCGGCAAAAGCCTTAAAAATAGCCGAATTAAATGCTCAAAAAAATAATACGGATATAAAATTCAAGCAAATTGATATTTTAAATTTACGAGAAAATGTATTTGAAACCGATTTTGATATTATTGTAAGTAATCCGCCTTATGTCAGGGAGTCCGGAAAGCAAAAAATGCAAGCAAATGTATTAAAATACGAACCGCATACAGCTTTATTTGTCAAAACCGATAATCCTTTAATTTTCTATGATGCTGTTTCGGATTTTGCCGGAAAATATCTTAAAAATAAAGGAAAATTATATTTTGAAATAAATGAATTACTTGGCGAGGAGACAAGTAAACTTCTTGAAAATAAAGGCTTTATAGATATTAACTTATATAAAGATTTATTTGAAAAGGATAGAATAATAAGTTGTTTGAAGGCTTAAAACGGAGCTGAAAAATTAAGTAAAAAATTACCTTCTTTTAAATTATTGACGGCATATTCAAATCTCAGTACTACATCGTAATAAGTAACGATATTTATACCTGCTCCGTAGCTGTACAAAAAGGAATTTACCAATATATTTTTGTCTTTTGAGTAAGTGGGGGAAATATCATCGGCATAGCCGGTATCGAAAAACATATTCAAATATACGGCATAAGGAATTTTATTGAATTTTTTAAATCCGGCGTTTATTTTTTTGTGTTTTGATACTTTTTTAATGTTAAAACTCAAAATTCCCGGTTTGAGAATTTGAAATTTCAAATCGGTATTCAGCAAAGCGAAGCCGGTTGCGTTTATCAGGTAATATTCGTAACCTCTAAGTACGTCATTGTAACCCAGTCCGGTTCGAAATAAAAAATTGTCTGTATTTCCGAAAGTTTTTTTGGCGGTTATTTTGCTTGCGAAATATATTCGTTTGTAAATTTGTGTGTAATTTGCGTACTCTGTGGCAAAACTAAGCTGATTTATTCCTGAATTTTTAATTATTCCGAGTCCGTGTTTGTTTATTTTAAATAAAAATTCGTTTCCGACAAGGGCGTAATTTCGAGAATCTTTTTTACTGTATTTGTAAGCATATTCCAAGTTAAAAAAGGACGTTTTTAAATCTTTTCCGTTAAGGTATTCCGGATTTAGAATAAAAATTGTATCGGCAATGGAATATTGTTTGTAGTTTAGAAGAAATAAATGTGAGCCGTATATTTTTTTTCGATATTTATAAGCAATTGAGGCGTTGTTGTAGCTTATTGCATATTTATCGTATAATTTTATCGTTTGAGCTTTGTCTTCTTTTATCTGATAATCAATAGTTTTGCGGTTTATTGTACTTGCGTAAAACGATAAGGAATGTCGTCTTTTATTTCCCAAATACATATCTGTATATGATATTGAGGCATTTTTTCCGTATCCGAATGTTGTTTTTACGGAAAGTTTCTGATTCAGACCGAGAAAATTGTATTTTTCGACTCCGAGTCCGATATTTATTCGGGAAATATCTTTTGTTTTGAGCCAAACGTTCATATTTCTGTCAATCGGGTCTAAACTGAGTATGGGCCATGTGTACCAACGTTCTTCAACGGTAATTTTTATGTTTTTATGAAAATCGGAAGTTCCGGTTGTGTCTATTTCTACAAAGTTAAAAAGAGGTGTGTTCAGTAAATTTTCTTTACTTTTTTGCAATAATTGCTCTATATCATCATAAAAAATTGTATCGTTGTTATTGAATTTAAGTTCCCTGAGAATTACATTTCTGTTGGTTTTATTATTTCCTGAAATTATTATGCTGTCAATTATAATTCTTGGTTCAAATAAATTTTGAGCTTTCAGTCCGGCTGTGCTTACAAAAAATAAGAACATAAAAAAACTTATTGAAAACAAACTTTTGTAAGTTTTTAATTTTCGATAAGTTTTTTTATTATGTATTTTTTTATTTTGCATTTATGTAATTGGTGAAATTTCACTATTGTATATGTATGAGTATAAAAACGTATTTAGGTTGCATATATTTTAGAAAGTTAAAAGATAATTATTGAGTTCGGTATAAAAAGACCCTTAGGGTTTGGTTTAACAAAATTTAACAAATCT
>JAOZMN010000504.1 GCA_029934265.1 Bacteroidales bacterium | reverse complement strand
CTATTAAGAAAAATAGCTTATCCCGGACTAAAAGAACACATTAGAATACATAATGGTTTTGTTGAAAAAACAAAAGGATATATCGAAGCTCATAAAAAAGGAAACTCCTTGCTTTCGTATGAAATAATGAACGTTTTAAGAAAATGGCTTTTGGAACATATCGCCAAAGAAGATAAATTATACGTAAAATATTTGAGATAACCGGTAATTTTACAAAATTAGAATATCTAAGGAGCGGTACAAGTTATACGCTCCTGTTTTGTTTAGAAATAATATATAAATTTAATTTAAAAAATATGAAGTTTAAAAAAATACTATTACTATCGGCAATATTTACGTCTGTTTTTTATTCCGCAAACGCACAAATAAGTGAAGGAGGAACGCCTTATTCATTTATCAATAAAACAAAAGAAACAGTAACGCCCGCAAAAATGCAAGCCTTCGATGTAAACGCCATGCTTGCGGAAGATAAAGAAAATGAAAACAAGAACATTCCGTATAGGTTCGGAAAAACATTCGATGTAAATTATACTCCTGAAAATTCAGGAACTTACGAAGTACTGTCAAACGGCGATAAATTATGGCGTTTACGAATAATATCCGAAAATGCCTATTCTATAGGTGTAATTTTCGGAAAATATCACTTGCCGGAAGGAGCAAAATTATTTATTTATTCTTCCGATAAAAAACAAGTCGAAGGAGCATTTACATACAAAAATAATAAATCTTATGAGAAACTTGCTGTAACACAAGTGCAATCAGGAAAAATTATTGTAGAATATTACGAACCGAAAGAGGTTGAATTTAAAGGAAAAATACAAATCGGTAAAATAATACACGATTACAAAAATGAAATTAATGTAAATAAAGAAACTCAAATAGGCGACTGCCACGTAAATGTAGCTTGCGGACAAGGTATCGGCTGGGAAAACGAAATAAATTCAGTTTGTAAAATGTTGTTTCTCGGATATGCCTGTTCCGGAGCTATGATTAATAATGCTCAAAACAACGGACGACCGTATTTTCTTACAGCTCGTCATTGTGTCCATACCGTAGAAGCCGCAGAAGCTATGGTATTTATTTTTAATTATCAAAGTGAATATTGCTGGCGAAATTTCGGAAAATCGTCCGATAAAACTTCCGGTTCGAGAATTATTGCAAGTCCGAAAAACAATGAGTACGATTTTACATTATTGGAAATGGAAGAATACCCGCCGGAAAGTTACAACCCTTATTTTGCAGGCTGGAACAATCAAGAAGAAGCGGCAGACAGCACAACAGGAATACATCACCCCGGAGGAGAAATCAAAAAAATATCCAAAGATTACGACCCTCCACTGACGGCGAGCGTGCAAGCAGTCGGTTTTGCTTTTGAAGCTCTCGGACACTGGAAGATGTTTGAAGTAGATACAGGTTTTTTTTGAACCCGGCTCATCAGGTTCACCTATGTTTAATCAAGACCATGAAATAGTGGGGGATCTTTCGGCAGTGGCGTATGATAATTGTGCTTATCCGTTTGGGATTTTTTTTGCAAAATTCGACAAAGCTTGGGACTGGACAGAAGACCCATCGCAACAACTCAAATTTTGGCTCGACCCCGAAAATACAGGAGCAGTGAAAATCAAAGGAACAACTCCAAAACGATATAATACAGATATTTATCCGGCATATTTATCCGGTATAAAAACAATGTATTGTGAAAATAATATGAAAGTGAGTCCCAAGGTGGTAATTAAAAATATCGGAATTAATCCTGTAAATTCTTTTACCGTAAAAATTGAACAAGACGGGAGATTAATCAATACAATAGATAATAGTTTGCTGAATGCCGGTGGTGAAATAGAAGTTCCTATCGGAGAACTGAATCTAACCGGAGGCGAAAACAACATCAAAATAACGGTTATAAATATAAACGGTTCCGACGATGACAACACTTATAATAATGTATTGAATTTCTTTACCGAATTAAGAACAGATAAAACAAAAGTAGATTTTAAATTAAATACAAATGTACTGACAAGGCAGACAAACGGCTGGTTGTTAAGAGATAAAGATGAAAAAATTTTGTACAGCGGAGGACCTTATGCCAGATATGCCACTTTAAAAATAGAAGAACAATTTTGCCTTGACCAAGAATGTTTTACTTTTTATATAGATTGTTTGTGTGGGGTCTTGTGGTGGTTTTCTGGC
>JAOZMN010000503.1 GCA_029934265.1 Bacteroidales bacterium | reverse complement strand
AAAAAAACTTAACAGAAAAAATAATGGAAAATAACTGGATAAAAATTCAAACTTTCGAGCGTTTGCACCAAGCCGAACTCAGAAAAGATATATTGGAAAAAAACAATATCAATGCAATAATAGTGAATGAAAAAGACAGCCTTTTTCTTTTCGGAGGAATAGAACTTTACGTTCAAAAACAAAATGCAAATAAAGCAAAAGCTTTTATCGACGAATTTGCCGGACTGACAAAAATAAATTCTTTTATAGAAAAAGCACCAGTCGAAATCTTCAAAAAAATACTCGAAAATGCAGGTATTCAAACAATTTTAAGAGTGTCAGAAAATGATAATTATATCAAAGATAACTATGAACTTTACATCGAAAACGATAAACTCGAACAAGTAATCCCGTATCTGACAGGCGAAAAACTTACCGATAAAAAAATTGTAAAAACGACAGGAAAAACTCGACAAGCAAGCTATTTCATCGAAATTTTAGAACAGAACTCCATAGAGTCGCTGATTATAAAGAAAAAAGATTCCGATTTTCACCTTAAAGAAATAAAAATATATGTAAATGACCATGATTTTGAAAAAGCTGAAACTATATTAAAGGAACTTTCAGGCAAAACTTCAATCAAAAAATCCGAAAAATTATTGGATATAGAATTTTACGAAGAACAACTTGCATATTCCGGAATAAAAGCAATTATCGCAAAAACGGACAACAATTACGAACTAAAAGTAGATGCAGATAAGGAAGAAAAAGCAATTGATATTTTGAATCTGAAAAGCGAATGGGTTGTTTATAAAGTATTTCCGAGCATAGCCGAAGCAATGTATTATAAAGATTTACTTGAAACCGCTGAAATTCCCACAGTAATATTGAACGAAAAAGACAGTAGTTTCCTACTTGGTGAAATCGAATTGTATATCGAAAAAGCTAATGTTGAAAAAGCGATTAAATTTATAGAAACAGATGAAGGTCTGAAAAAAAGTAAAATATAATGAAAAATAAGCTCCTTGTCAGAACCGCAACCGGATTAATTTTTGTGCTTGTCTTGCTCGGCGGAATGATGATTAATGCTTATGTATTTTTCGGAGTTTTTTTATTAATACAAATATTCAGTCTGCGAGAATTTTACAAACTGTTCGATAAAACAAACATAAAACCGCAAATTGCTTACGGTTTGCTTATCGGAACGGTAGTTTTTACGGTAGTTTTCCTTGCCGAAAACAAAATAACCGATAATTATATTTATATAATATTAGTTCCTTTACTCATATTTTTGCCGATAATGGAACTTTATAAACGTTCCGAAAAAAATATCGAAAATATCGCAATTACACTTATGGGTGTAGTGTATGTTGCAATACCGTTTTCACTTTTTAACATTCTAAGCATCAACGAATTTACAAGCAACAAATACGATTATTCTTTTTTGCTTGCTTTTTTTATTTTCATCTGGTCAAACGATACCGGAGCTTATCTTTCCGGTTCAACTTTCGGGAAAAATAAATTATTTGAAAGAATATCTCCCAAGAAAACTTGGGAGGGTTTAATCGGCGGTTTACTTGTTGCACTCATTGCCGGATATGTAATTTCACTATTTTTTGATGACTTAAATCTTATCCAATGGCTGTTTTTTGCCGGGATAGTCTCAATATTCGGAACTTTCGGCGATTTATCGGAATCCATGATAAAAAGAAGACTCGGTATAAAAGATTCAGGAACATTACTACCCGGGCACGGAGGTCTGTTAGACCGTTTCGACAGTGCATTGCTCGCAGCTCCGGCAGTGTTTTTTTATATCAAAATGTTGGAATATTTGTCTTAAGGTCTTCGACATTAACCAATCGCAAACAAAAATATTGGCATGTTTCAGAAGTGTAAAGTTTAACAATCATATAATAAGAACGTTATAAATACGGCTTTGCCCCATAAAAAGGTCGAAGACCTTAAATCATCACTCCGTTTTTTTGCTTAAAATTTCCGATTGAATATTTATTGATTCTTGGTGAACAGCTTTATAAAATGTTTTTACAAACTTATCGCTCAACCCTGCTTCGTTTCCTTTTCTGAGAGCATCGGTCATTATATTTTTCCACCTGCTTGCTTGCAAAACCGAAACATTATTTTCTTTTTTCACCTTTCCTATTTGTGCAGCTATTTTCATTCTTGTTTCGAGCATATCAAATACGGCATTGTCGCACCT
>JAOZMN010000502.1 GCA_029934265.1 Bacteroidales bacterium | reverse complement strand
AGCTAAAACCAAACCCTAAGGGTCTTTTTATACCAAACTTCAACTAACGAGGTCTGCAAATATAATATCCTATTCCGAATTCCACAAAATCGGCGACGGCAAAGTATGTTTTTAATGTTAAATTTGCAGTAATATGCTTTGTTATTTTGTATCGCAAACCAAAACGATTAAAAACACGCTGATAAGAATGAGGTCGCCACATTGCATAAGTTCCGAAATGAACGATAAAACTCATTTTGCCGAAATCCACAGAATACGACAAATGTAAAGCCGGATATAAACTATTTTGCTTTTTGCTTTGATATACAGAATCCAAAACCGAAAAATCCGAAATAGAACTGTCGTAAAATAAATCGGTACCGAAGCCAAAAGAACGTTTTGTCGAATTTTTGAATAAAAAATCGGTGTAAAGACTACCTGCTCCGTAATTTTTATCAAAAGGATATGGTTGTTGCTTCATTGCTCCGGAAATAATTGTAAAAAACATCAGCCGGTTTTCAAAAGGCTTTTTTACTATCTTATTAATCGAAATTTCAGGAATGTAAGATAAAGAAAATTTCCATTGAAAAAGATTCAGTCCCAAATTGGGCTGCTTTATGCTTCCGTTTGAAAAATGTGTCAATCCCACACCGGTTTTCAAGGAAAAATTATCGCTGATTTTATAATTGTAAAAAATACCAAGCTGTATCAAAAATGATATTTTTGAACTTATCATAGTATTATAAACATTTTTTTGGGTGTCAAATGTTTTACTCATATATGCCAATCCGGACGAAAAACCGTAAACAAGCGAACTTTTATTTTTTATCGCCAAAGGCAGTTCTATAAAAGGTGTAAATCCGTAAGCTTTGCCGAGTACTTGCGGAAATTTAAAATCTGCATATAGTAATTTAAGTCCGACTACGGGATATTTACGCTCGACTTGCCAATCCTTCTTTCCGCTTGTCGGCAAACAAAAAGCGACTTCAAAAAAATTAATATTCGATTTTGTCAAATATTGTAATTGTTTGTGGTGAGGATATATAAAACCACGATTATAAGTAAATTCCAAACCGACTTTGTCCGAAGACTGCGAAAAAACTTGTTCCCAAAAAATTAAAAACAACACTATAAGTACAATATTTTTCAAACTTTCTCCATATATAAATTTCCGCATATTAAAGTCTAAGACTTTTTAATGTTGCTTACGCACTTATATAAACATTACACCTTATATATACAGGTAGATTATTATTAAAAAAAATGACTATCCGCTTTTATACCCAATTTATAAAGGTGCATAGCACCAAAATATTTGTAGTAAAAGAAACCAATATATTATTACAAAGGTGCGTAGCACCGAAATATTTACAACAAAACTTGCAGTTTTTTTATTTTTCATAAATATCATCAAATGTTTTAAAAATATATTTCTTATCAAATTCAATTTTAAATTTTTCTAATATGTAAATATATTCTTCTCTAAATGTTTTCTTTTTATGATGCTTTTCTTGATTTAAAACATATCTTGCAACTGTATCAATTTGCGAACGTGAATAGCTAAATGCACCATATCCTTTTTGCCAATCAAATTTTAATCTCGATAAACGTTTTTGTTTAATCCATGAGTTTGAAGAAGTTTTTATTAATTCAACCAATTTTGGCACTAATTGATTGACATTATAAGCTATAAAAATATGAATATGGTCAGGCATTGAACCGATTGCAAGCAATTTATGATTATAATGTTGAATAATGCCCGTAATATATTTTTCCAAATCATTTTTCCATTCTTTATGTATTAGTGCATCTCTATTTTTCACTGCGAAAACAATATGAAAATAACTTTGTGTATATGTATTTGCCATAATTGTGTTTTTTGTTATAAATATTGCGGTGCTACGCACCTATAATTTTTGATGTAAATTTATCTCTACAAATATTGTGGTGCTACGCACCTTGCTATTTTTTGAGTGCGAAAGCGAATCGTCATTTTAAAAAATTCAGTATAAAAACACCTATGAAGTCAGAACAAATGTCAGCCACATAGCCGTCAAGCTAAGAATGTAACTATTTGATTTATAATTAGCCCCGTGCTTTAGCTCGGGGTACTAATTAGTGTCTATCTATAAAGTCATTGAATTTTAAAATAATCTTTTTACAATTTTTTCATTATTTTAATTCGTCTGATACAAAGGCATCTACTTCACTAAAATAA
>JAOZMN010000118.1:3722-8386 GCA_029934265.1 Bacteroidales bacterium | reverse complement strand
CATTTATTGAAGAAAATAATATTATCAGACTTAAAATGAGTGATGTAAATAATATTTCTAAAATAAATAATGATTTTGAAATTTATACCGGCTCTCCTCACTATGTCAAATTTGTAGATAATTTGAATGATATTGACATTTTTGAGAGGGGACGTAAAATAAGATATTCCGACAGGTACAAGAAGGAGGGTATAAACGTGAATTTTGTCGAAAAAAGACAAGATAATATATATACGGCAACTTACGAAAGAGGTGTCGAACAAGAAACTCTTTCATGTGGTACCGGTGCTGTGGCAATGGCTTTGAGTATTGCCGACAAATATTCCGACAAATCCGGCAAATACAAACTGAACACTAAAGGCGGAAAACTTTTTGTAGAATTTAAGAAAATAAAAAACACTTACACAGATATTTGGCTCAGCGGGAAAGCCGAATTTGTTTTCAAAACAGAATTTACAATGAACAAATGTTGATTTGATAATGTAATTTGTTCGTTAAAAAGCTATTCCCATAGTTCCGAACTCTACCACTTGTTCTGTTATATCAAGTTTTTCAGCTTCCGATAACAGTTTTTCAGTTTCTTCAAAAAACGTATTTTCATTGTCCGGCTTTTCTTCAGTTTCTATTTTGTTGTCAGTATCCGTGTCTTTGTCCATTTCTATTTCATTAGTCGGAGTTACAAATTCTTCTCTTGGACTTGTCCCACTCTGAAAAAAAATAATCTTCAGAAACTTCGTTTTTTTTAGTTTCTTCATTTATATTGTCAAGTATCATATTACAGTTGTTAGTGGTTGAGTTTGGCTTAAATAATCACTTAGTAAAATGCTGTTTATAGTTTTTCCGTTGAACTCTAAATCAACAAATTTAATAATATCAGAGTCATTGACTATTGCACCGAATAAATGTATTTTATTATTTCTTTTTATCAATGGCAGGCTCAAAAATTAATATTTCTAATTCGCTTATTATTAATACAGTATATTAGAAAGATGTCTAATAAATTGATATTCATTAATTTTAGTCGCTCGAGAGGTTCAGTAAAAATCGACTAAACCTTTTAAGTTTTTTACAAAACAGCCTATTTCGGAAGGGGTTTTAAAACGTTTACTTACGTTTACGTTGGTAAACAACTCGGCAGAGGTGTACTGTATTTTGCTTGTTTTCGCATTGATAAAAATTTATAAGCGATTGAAAATTAGAGGTGTTTTTAAGTGCCGTAATATTATATTAAATAGAGACGTGGACTTAATTTTATTAAAAATTTGATTTCTTTTTTGAGTTCAGTCTAAAAAGTATATTTTTTCAAAATCAGACCCTTAGGGTTTTAAGTAACAGACTGTAAATCAGGTATTTGAATTATTTAAATTTTGTTGAATCAAACCCTAAGGGTCTTTTTATACCGAACTCTTTTTTAGATTTTTATTTTTTCGATAATCAAACCGATGTCTATAACATTAGGCAAAATTTCAATTCCGGATTTATTAAGAATGGAAATTTTATAAGTCCCGATTTCCTTGAATTTATAATCATCGTCTATAACCGTTTCCAAATCGCAAAAATCTCCTATACAATCGCTCATACACTTGTTATTTTTATCGTAAATTTCAAGTTTTAGATTTTTATATATAGTTTTGCCGGACGGATTTGTAATATCTACTTCAATATTTACAGCCTTAAATTGAAAGCCGTAAACATGACGAAAGGCAATTATTAATTTATAGTTTTGTTCTTTGTCCGTAATATTCGGCATAAAATCTATCTTATCACTTTCTTCCCACCTATTATTCGGAAAATCACTGTAATGCTCCTCGTAAATTTTATTTTGATTGCAACCGAGCAATAAAATACCAAAAGTGAGTAAAAATAAAATTTGATTGTTTCTTATCATAATGATTTGATTGTTAAATATTTATGTGCAAACATTTATAAATTGGCTTGGAATAAGTAAATGTGTAAAAACTTTTATAAGGTACTTAGAGCTTTCCCACATCAAAAAAATCGAAGACTTTAATAATCTGAAAATTCTCTTTGCAAACTTCTGTAACGAGAAAATAAATTCGCTCTTGAAATATATCCGACATATTTTTTATTCTCTAAAACTACGATATTGAATTTATTACTATTTTGAATTTTACTCGCAATAAGCTCGACAGTTTCATTTTTGTCGATAGTAATATCCGGATATTTCATAAGTTCACTTACTTTTATCTTGTCATAAATTTCCGGTTTGAACATTATTTTACGAATCATATCCATATAGACTGAACCGAGAAAAATATTATTTTCATTGACAACCGGAAAAATATTTCGACTTGATTTTTCTACAATTTTTATAAGTTCGCCAAGTGTATAATTGGGTTTTATTTTATAAAAATCGGTTTCTATAAGGTCGCCTATTTCCATTTGCATAAGTACGTTTTTATCGGCATGGTGTGTCATCAGCTCTCCTCTTTTGGCGAGTTGTATCGAGTAAACATTATGTTTTTCAAATATTTTTACGGTTACAAAAGAAATTCCTGAAACAATCATTACAGGCATAAAAAGTCCGTAATTATTTGTTATTTCGCTGATTAAAAAAATTCCGGTAAGTGGCGCTTGCAACACGCCGGCAATCAGTCCTGCCATGCCGACCAGAGTAGAATTTCCTACTTGAATATTAGAAATATTAAAATAATTTGTAATCGTAGCAAAAAAGAAACCCGTATTAGCACCGATAAATAAGGTGGGAGCAAAAATTCCACCGATTCCTCCTGCATTAAAAGTCAGTGATGTCGCAAAGGCTTTAAGCAAAATAACACTCAAAAACAGAATAATTATAACAACAATATTTTCTTCAAAACCTGAAAAAAAACTATTCTCGAAAAGATATGAGTAATTACCCTTCAAACTCATATTTATGACTTCGTAACCTTCACCGTAAAGAGATGGAAATATAAATATCAATATTCCGAGTGAAAAAGCTCCAATTAAAAATTTGTATCTTTGTTTTTTTATTTTATCGAATATAGAATTTGTAAATATATAAATACGAGTAAAATAGACGGCTATAAAACCGGTAAAAATTCCAAGAATTATATAATACGGAAGTTCGTTTATTGTAAAAATACTTTTCTGTGTAAAAGGATACAAAACATTTCCGCCAAGAAACCAAAATGATGTCAAATAGCCTGTGGCAGAAGCAAATAAAATCGGAACGATAGATTTTGTCGTTAAATCTATCATAATTACTTCCAAAGCAAAAACTACTCCTGCAACAGGCGACTTAAATATTGCCGACATAGCGGCGGCACTTGCACTTCCAAGAAGCAGAACTCGTTGTTTGTAAGTTAAATCGAATAATTTTCCGAAATTAGCACCGATTGCTCCGCCGGTTGCAACAGTAGGTCCTTCAAGTCCTACCGAACCGCCGAAACCAACGGTAAAAGCACTCGTAATTATCGAAGAAAATGTATTATGAATTTTCATAAAACCTCTGTTTTTTGATATGGAATGCAAAACCGAAGGAATACCGTGTCCTACTTTTTGTTTCAGAATTAATTTCATAAATAATACGGCAAGTGCAATTCCGATAGCAGGATATATAAAATATATGTAATTTGTATATGTAGTCGGTACAATTCCGTGTATTAATTCTTTAATGAAATGTACGGCATTTTTTATTATCACAGCTCCAATTCCGGATAATAAACCTACGATTATACTCAAAATTATCAATAATTGATAACTTCTGATATGTTTTCGTCTCCAAATATGAAATTTTGCAATATTTCGATTCATTATAAAAATTAATGTTAAATTTTAATATTATTAAATGTGTAATTATATGATAATAAAGTTTATATAAATTAGATGTTTAAATATGTCAAGACAAAAAAATATGGAAAAATTCAGTAAATTTCTGCATATAAATATTTCTACCCTATAAAAGAGGTCAAAGACCTTAATCACTCGAAATATCGACTAATTTCTCTCTGTAAACAGAATATAATTTTGATTTTGATACAAAACCGACATATTTCCCTTTATCGACAACAGCCAAATTCCAAACTCCGCTTTTTTTGAAAACTTCTGCGACTTCTTTTACGGAATCTGTAATTTCAATGACACTCGGTAATATTGTCATTATATCCTTTACTTGTACGGAATTGTAAATTTCTTTATCGAACATTATTTCTCTTACCCTGTCCAAAGGTACAACTCCAAGCAATTCATTATTTCCGGATATTACCGGAAAATTATTTCTGTGTGATTTTTTTATTAATTCAACTAAATCACCCAAGTTTGCATTAATATTTACAGGATAAAAATCTGTTTCTATAATCTGCTTTAAATCAATAAGTTTAAGTACCGTTTTATCTTTATGATGAGTTATAAGCTCTCCACTTAATGCAAGTTGTTTTGTGAAAATAGAATTAGGTTCTATATATTTTGAAGTAACATAACTTACAACAGTAGAAAGCATTAATGGAACTATAAGTTCATATCCGATAGTAATCTCAATTATCATAAAAATTCCGGTAAGTGGTGCTTGCAGAACACCTCCGAGAAGTCCTGCCATTCCGAGAAGTATAAAATTTATTTCCGATAAATGAACACCGATGTTAAGGGAATTTATCGTATGAGCAAAAACAAAACCCAAACTTGCACCGGTAAAAAGGGAAGGG
>JAOZMN010000118.1:0-3712 GCA_029934265.1 Bacteroidales bacterium | reverse complement strand
ATCCCCCCTACCCCGCCTGCACTGATTGTTACGCTTGTTGCCACAACTTTAACAAGAATAAGCATTAGGACAAACAAACTCACTACGATTGCATTTTTGTCAATATGTCTAAAAATACTGTCGTCAATTATATTGTGATAATTTCCGGAAAGCATATTATAAATCCCGTTAAATCCTTCCCCAAAAAGCGGAGGGAATACAAATATCAGTACACCTATTATAATACTTCCTATAATAAGTCGATTTTTGGCATTTTTAATTTTAGCGAATTTATTTTTGATAAACATAAAAACATAAGAAAAATAAGCAGAGCAAAGTCCCGCTATAAAGCCAAATACTAAAACAAAAGGCAATTCTGACGATGAAAAACCGACTGTAATATCAAAATCGAAGAGAACTTCCGGATTTGTAAAAATTTTAGTAACAATCACCCCTGTAACCGAGGCGGCAAGGAGCGGAAGCAATGAAAACCCGCTTAAATCTATCAGTAAAACCTCGAAAGCAAAAACAACACCGGTTATAGGCGTACTGAAAATTGCAGCTATCGCTCCGGACGAACCGCAAGCAAGAAGTAAAGTCATTGTTTTATAATCCATACTCAATTTACGCCCGATATTCGAGCCAATCGCAGCACCGGTCGAAATTATAGGAGATTCAAGTCCGACCGAACCGCCGAAACCGGCAGTAAGTATGCCTCCGACCATAGATGAAAAAATTTTATGAATTTTCATAATGCTTTTTCGCTTAGAAATAGCATCAAGAATGGAGGCAATATTATGTTTAATCATATCCCTGATAAGATATTTTTTAAATATCAAAGTCAGTGCTATGCCGATGGAAGGAAATATTAGAAGAAAATAATTTCGTAAATCAAAACCTGTTTCATCAAGTAAAAATTGACGCATGAAAAAGACTCCGTTTTTAAGTAAAATAGCGGTAAGACCGGACAGCGTTCCGATAATTACACTTAGTCCCATTATAAAATTAAAATTGGACTTTTTGTATAATTTGCGAAGATATGAAACAGTATCGTATTTTAGTTTGCTTATCACCTTGAGTAGTTTTGAATTTGCAAACTTATAAAAAAAGCGGTGAATTATTGGTATGTTTCATTGAGTTAAAAAAAACTTTACACTTTTATTTATAAATTTATAATATTATCTCTAAGTCTTAATATTTTTATTAAAGTGTAAACTACTTATGAAACATACCGAATTATTGATGTTATATTCTTTTTCTTCTAAATTTCATGCAACCAATTTAGCTTACATACATCAAAAACAAGAAGTCGGACAAACAAATTAATCTAAACAACTACAACCATGAAATCAAAACTTTTTTTAATTGTTGCTTTCTGTTTTATCAGCCTTTCGGCGTGGTCGCAGTGGAGCGACGGATGGTATTACGATAATGAATATATGCGTTTTGGAAACGTCCGTGAAACTTGGAAAACAGAGCAAGGGACAATTACCGATATTGATATTGAAGCTGAGCTTAGAGGCTGTTTTGCTCAAATTTCTTTAAGTATGACTTTTGATGCGTCTCAAAAATATACTTTTAGTCCAAAAGACAGTTTGGAAGTACAAATGAGGTTTAATCTACCTGATAATTCGATAATTACCGACTTATATTTGTGGGTCGAAAACGAGAAAGTCCAAGCCGGAATATACGAAAGTACCGAAGCCACACAAGTTTACGAAACAATAGTTTCACGCCGACAAGACCCCGCATTTTTGCGAAAATATTACGGAAATTATTACGATTTAAAAATATTTCCGTTAATGACTGATATGCCGAGAAAGGTACAAATTACTTATCTGACCCCTGTAAATATCCAAAGAAACGGCGATTATTCCATTCCATTACCTCTTAACATTCTGCAACTTGCCGATAAAGTTATTTCCGATGTAAATATCGAATTTGTAAGTCCGACCGATTATACAACTCCCGAAATTTTAGAAAATTCGGAAATTACAGTATCAAAAAATACCGGCGGTAATGATACCAATGTATTTAATATGTCTGTCCAAAATCCGGAAGATTACAATTCTTTGAATCTGACAACTAAAAAATTAATTACAAAACCGCTTAAAATTCATGTTTATAAATCGGAAAAAACAGGTGAGAATTTTTACTGCTCGGAATTTCAACCCGCACAAATTGTAAATATCGAAAAACCGACTAATACAATTTTTATTTTTGATATTGCAGATTATCAAAATGCAGTGAACAAAGAAGATATATTTTCGGAATTACAAAACATGATGCTTGCAAATTTTAAAGAATATGATAATTTTAATATCCTTTATTCCGATAACGGAAAAGTACACTATTCTAATGAAAATATGCTTCCGTGTACGGAAAGCAATATAAAATCAGGTATAAATTCTGTATTTTTACAAATAGATTATTCCGTTTCGTATCTCGAAAAATTACTTAAAAACGGAATTTCTTATGCCGATAAAAACAATGCCGAAATAATTTTAATATCTTCTTCTTTCGGCTATGAAGACTACAATTCAGCAAACAAATTGATAGCAACAATAAAATCCGAAATCCAAAAAACAAGTGTAAAAATCAATTGTATTTATATATCTGATATTTATAATTACCGAGATGATTATTATTCAACCGGAAATTCTTATTTATTAAGAAATATTGCTCGCTATTCGGGTGGTGAATATTACGATTTGCAACAAAAATCATATCCTGAAATTATAGGCGAATGTTTAAAAACTTTCGCACCTGTATTCCCGATAATGGATATGCACTATTCTCTAAAAATCGGTTTTACTTTCAATAATTTTGAAATATCGGACAATCCCGGAGTTTATCCGCTTGATATGCCTGTAAATACGGTCGGCAGATTTAAAGGAGAATATCCATTTTATTTGGATTTTGCAATAGAAATTGATGATAGTAAATCATATACAAATGTAGTTTATGAAATTCCGGAAAATGAAATAAGCCCGGCAGATTCTGTTCTAAAAACAATTTGGACAGCAATGTATATCGAAAATTTAATGAAGCAAGAGCAGACAAATTCCGTCGTTAAAGAAATTATCGACCTCAGTATTAAGGAGCGTATTCTTACAAATTATACCGCATTTCTTGCTTTGGAACCGGGCATGAATTACGATGATATTTTGGAAGAAGCACAAACCGGAGATGACAATACTTTGAGTCCGGGAATTGACGAAGAGGGAGAAGGCGGTGATTTTGCACTTGAAACCATAAATAATTTAAAAATTACTTCGAGTAAATTTACTTGTTCGCCGAATCCTGCCGTAAATTTTACTTACGTGGAACTTACATTGCAATCTGCCGCAAATATCACAATTTCAGTATATAACATTCAGGGACAGAAAATAAAAACTATACTTTCCGAACTTAAAGAAGTTGGTGATTATTCTGTTAAATTTGATGTTTCAGAACTTGCAAAAGGTATTTATATTTTGGAACTTAAATCCGATAACGGATATACGAAAAAACTTAAATTGATAAAAAATTAAGTTTGTAAGAAGAAAATTAAGATTACTTGAATTTTGTATATTTTATAAGTGAGCCCCAAATTTTGTTGCCTTATTTGCTACCTTTAAACAACAAACCCTGTTAATCATCTGACTAACAGGGTTTTTAAATCTTAGTTGGCGGTCCGGACGAGACTCGAACTCGCGACCCCATGCGTGACAGGCATGTATTCTAACCAACT
>JAOZMN010000501.1 GCA_029934265.1 Bacteroidales bacterium | reverse complement strand
GTAATAAGTTTATATCTTTTATTGATGTCGTTTCATCAATACTGATACCCACGTTATTTTTACCTGTATATCTTAAATTCACTTTGTTTGATAAGGCTTTCTTTTTAAGTTTCTTCATCAATTCCTTTTTGGGAATTTCAATAAGAATAGTATCGAAATAATTTTCATTAAGTAAAGAATATCCTATGTTCTTTAGATTTTCGGAGAGAGTAACAGCTTTTGCGTGAATATTTACGGCAATATTTTTTAAGCCCTCTTCTCCATGATAAACTCCGTACATTCCTGCCATTGTAGCCAATAATGCTTGAGCTGTA
The DNA here is from genome assembly GCA_029934265.1 of Bacteroidales bacterium. Classification (GTDB taxonomy): domain Bacteria; phylum Bacteroidota; class Bacteroidia; order Bacteroidales; family JAADGE01; genus JAOZMN01. The sequence goes on along the minus strand of JAOZMN010000501.1, from coordinate 1,886 downwards.
CATATATTTGAAGTTGCTTTGTCTCTTTTTATGTGTTGTTCTCTGGTTTGAAGTGCCATTCTTAAAGCACGATTTCCTTGTTCGTCTTTGGAGATTCCGATAATTCTTCCGGGTATTTTTCGTTTATATTTTTCCGAAGTTGCAAAATATGCGGCATGAGGTCCTCCATTTCCGAGAGGTATTCCGAAGCGTTGTGTTGTTCCGAAAACAATATCTGCTCCCCATTCTGCCGGCGGTGTCAATATTGCAAGGCTCAGTAAATCGGCGGCAACGGAAACAAGAATTTCTTTACTGTGAGCTTCTTTGGTAAACTCTGTATAATCTTCAATTTTACCATCGTTTGCCGGATATTGAATTATTGCTCCGAATACTTTATCGTGAAATTTGTAAGTTTTATAATTAGCAACTTCTATTTCAAAACCGAATGCTTCTGCTCTTAGTTCTAAAACACTTAAGGTCTGCGGGAAAACATTTTTATCGACAAAAATTGTGTTTTTTCCTGCTTTAACAGCTTGCCGACTTCTTAAGTTATACATCATAACCATTGCTTCGGCTGCAGCAGATGCCTCGTCAAGTAAAGACGCATTTGCCAATTCGCAACCTGTAAGTTCTGTTACAACAGTTTGGAAATTAAGAAGAGCCTCTAATCTGCCTTGCGAAATTTCAGCCTGATAAGGCGTATAAGAAGTGTACCAAACAGGATTTTCAAATATATTTCTCCAGATTACAGAAGGTGTTACTGTGTTGTAATAACCTGTTCCGATATAGGTTTTAAAAACTTTATTTTTTGATGCAAGTTTTTCTATTTCGGATAGAAATTCATACTCACTTACGGCTTCAGAAATATCCAATTCTTTTTTGGATAAAATCGAATCGGGAACTGTTTGTTCTATTAATTCCTCAATGGAAGAAACTCCGATAGTTTCAAGCATTCCTTTTACCTCCGAATTTCGAGGTCCGTTATGTCTGTCAATAAATTCAGCAGCTTTCATTAAATTAATTAATTTAAATTTTTAAAAAGTACTTATTTTTATAAAATTTTCGGCAAAGTTAAAAAGAAGATTTATCAAAAAAAGGATTTTGAAATAAGTTTTACTATTTTTGCAACATATCATTAATTTAAAACCAATAATTATGTATAAATTCATCATTTTTTCATTATTTATAATTTTTACAGGTATAAATTCCTCCGAAGCACAACAAAATATATTGCTTATGAACGGAAAAAGAATTTTTATTAATGATTCTCGTGTCGATTCATCGGGTATTATTTTATATAAAAATAAAAAAAACAAAGTTAAATATCTTGAAATAGCAGATGTCTTTTCTATGACAAGAATAGATAGTGTGGAAGTCATATTTTATAAGCCCTCGTGCAGTGAAGAATGTTTTAAAGTAGAAGAAATGAGAGCTTATTTAACAGGTCTGGCTTTTGGAAGAGATAAAAAACATTTTGTAATTCTTGCCGGAAGTTTTGCAACAGGTACCGTTTCCGGATATTTTATTCCTTCTTACCTGTCATTTATACCGTCTTTGGGATTTTCTTTAATAACCGGAGCAATTAATCCGAAAGATAAAAACTTGGATATTCCCGAAAAATATAAGGAAAATAAACATTTTATTTTAGGATATAAAAAAGGTATAAAGAAAAAAAGAATTATATGTAGTATTATCGGAGGGGCTTCCGGAATTATAAGCGGAATAGTAATTCGTAATATTATAATCGAGAATAATGATAGGTAATTTACTATCTATGATTGTAGATTTATGATTTTGCCTGATTAATAATGTTTTACTTCGTAAAAAAGATAATAATAATCAATAATTTTATATATTCACTTAAATTTTTCCTAAAACTTTTAAGAGCCTTTGAAACATGCATTTCA
>JAOZMN010000500.1 GCA_029934265.1 Bacteroidales bacterium | reverse complement strand
TCTTCAAATTTAGGACGTTTATATTCTTCAACTTGAATATTTATCGAACCGGTAGTAGTTATAATTTGGAAAGTACCGTTCATCAATCCTTGCGGAATATCAAAAGTTCCACTGAAAGTACCGTATTCATTGGTTTTCACCTTTTGTTCGGATATTTTTTGAGAATTAACGTCGTAAAACTGAACATCAGTAGAATAATCGGAAAGAATTTTTACGCTATCCCTCCTACTCTGAAGCATAATACCTTTATAATAAATCGTTTGTCCCGGACGATATATTGCTCTGTCCGTATAAAATCGAGTTGTTACAGAATTAGGATACTCTTTTTCTCGACTATATGTATAAGTGGAACTTTCGGTTGTAAGGAAGTCGCTTCCAAGTGTGAAATTTATGTTCCAACTTTCAGATTCTTTATTTGCTTCTATGATAAAAATTCCATCGGATTTTGTTCTTGCCGATTTTCCGTTTCGTTTTACATATTTCGATTTAGAATAACTGTATTTTTCGTACCAAGGTTCGCAAAGAACACCTGTAAGCGGCTCGCCGTTTTTTCGATTTACGACCCAAAATTGTATGTCTCCGTTTTCGAGAGTTTGTTTGGCATAAGCAATATTTGAAACATTGACAGGAGTATAAGATGTCATTGCTTTATTGTAGCTGAAATTTTCATTATCGGCAACAAAAATTATATAAAATCCGAAGGGTAAACTATCAATTAGAAATTCAACGGAATGTTTATTAAAATTATTATCATTCGGTAAATCGTGTGTGAATTGATAAATTTTATCGGAGCTTGTCAGTATTTTATCGTAAAATTTCTTTCCGTAATTTTTATTTGCAATTTTAGCGTATTTACTTTTATTTATTTTTGATACCCTGATATACGCTTTATTGAAATTGTGATATTCCAATTTTGAAGAAAATGTTGAACCGGGAATTACGGTTTTTTCGGTTGTAACTTTTATAGTTCGAGTTTCTATTTGTATTTTCAGCTGTTTGCAAAACTCTGAAGCGTTTTGTTTCGGGTATTTTTTTATTGTGTTTACACAAAGTTCGTGTGCTTTTTTTCTGTAATTTTTATATTTTTCTGTTTCCTTATCTTCCGGATTGTAACTTGCGGCTTGGTTGGAAAAATATTTAGCAATTTTATAAGTGATTTCAGCCGAAAACGGAATATCTATGTACTTATTTTCTAATTTTTGAAGAGCATTAAGATAAAGTTCGTTTTTATTTTCGAGAACGGATTGATTATAAGAAAATTGAATACGTTTTAGGTCGGCATCTATAAGTGCTTTTTTTTCTTCCGGTTTTGTAAGTCGAAATTTTAATAATTCTTGCAACAGACGACTCGCATGAAAATGTATTGACAACGAATCTTTTGTGTTGATGTTTTTTTTAACATACTCGGAAACATCGGCAAAATAAAATTCTTCTTTCAGTTCGTAGCTTTCGGCAGGTTTGCTGACTGCTAATTCCGAACTCATAAAAAAGTCGATTGCTTTATGTGCTAAAAAATCGTAAAGAGTAGGACGGAGTTTTTTTGATTTTGAACCTTTGGTTATAAGTTCGGGGTATTTTTTAATGGAAATTCCCTGTAATTTTTCGGCTTCTTTAACAGATTCATTATAGTGAAAAATTATTTTTTCTACCAATTTATCGAGTGTCCAAGTTTGCATATCGTTGTTTTCAAAATCGACAGTATTTGTTCGATTATGAAATTTCCAACGATTATTCTGATAATACCAGAGGTACATATCGGCAAGCATACTGTTCATTATAGCATTTTCCGGAAATGATGTTGTTTTTACGACTGAGTCTAACTCATGGGTTAATCGTTCAAACGCATTCTCTTCCATCATATTTTTGAATTTCAAAGTATAGATAAAAGACTTAATTTGTTGTTCGGTATTTTTATCTTTTTTAGCCTGTTCGTAAATTTCATTGACTGTTTTCAGGGCTGTTTTGGGCAGTCCTTTCGATTGAGCAGTATCTACGCTGTTCCATTTTTCTTTGTAGAATTTCATGTTTTGGGCTTTTAGGTTCGTTGCGAATATCGCAATAAGAAATATTAATAATGCTAATTTTTTCGAGTTTTTCATAGTTTTAAGTTTTTAAGTTAATCATAAATCTAAAATCATAAATAATCAAATATTTGATAGCGTATAAAAGTGGTGACTTTACTTATTTTTGATTTTATTTAA
>JAOZMN010000117.1:4889-8404 GCA_029934265.1 Bacteroidales bacterium | reverse complement strand
TCTAAACTGATAAAAAAAATTAACAAACAACTAATTAACAATAAGTTATAATAACATTACTTTACTAAAAAAGCCGAAATAAACAATACAAATGAAAAAACGCTATAAAATAATTATAGCATTATTAATACCGATAGTTTTATTTTCCGGAAGTATAATTCTACTTTTTTACAGCAGTAGTTTTCAAACTTTTCTTACCCGAAAAATCAGTAATTATTACTCAACAAAATTAAAAACTACTGTAAAAGTAAAAAGTGTAGATTTTAATTTCTTTTCAACATTCGTAATTAATGATATTTTAATTCTTGACAGAAAATCAGATACATTATTAAGTATCAACACTTTAAAAGTGAACTTTGACTCTATAAATTTTAGCGAAAACAAATTTTACATCAGTAGAATTACATTTGAAAATTCTAAAATAAAAATAAAAATTGATAGTACCGGAAATACTAATTTTGATTTTATCATTAATGAATTTTCAAAAAAAGATATAGCTTTAGTAAAAAAAGATATAGCTTTAGTAAAAAAAGACAACGAAAACTTTCAAATTCTTTGCAATAATTTATCGTTTTCAAATGCCTTCTTAGAATTTAGAAGACAAGTAAAAGACTCTATAAGTAACCCAAACTTGATAAATTTTAATCATCTAAAACTCGACAATTTATCTCTTAATATTGACAATATCTATAGTAATAATGACATTCTGAAATTTGATATTACGAAATTAAGTTTTCCTATATTGCAAGATTTTAAACTTAAAAATATATCGCTTAAAACTAATATTTCCGAGACTGAAACAAGCATCAAAAATATAAATATTGAAACAAATAACTCCAAAATAAAAATTGACTCCCTCCTACTCTACTACAAATCAAAGGAAGATTTTGATGACTTCTTCAATAAAGTAAACTGTACTTTAAGTATAAATAACAAGTCATTTGTTAATACGAAAGATATTGGAAAATTCAATGAAAATTTCACAGATACAAACGAGAAAATTAAAATCTCAGGACAAATTTCTGGAATTATTAACAACCTTAAAATTAATGATTTAGACTTTAAACTCAAAAATTCAAACCAAATAAAAACCAACGCTGAAATATCAAATATTTCAAATATCGACTCGGTAAATTATACAATGTCAGATGTAAATATTTCGTTAAATAAAACCGAAATAGAAGAACTTCCTTTGGAAAAAATACTCGGTAAAAATTTCCAAATGCCGGAAGAACTTAACTCGTTTGTTAATATAAAATATACAGGAAATATTATTGGAACAAGTAAAAATATTTTAATTAACGGTTTGTTAATCACTGATATAGGAAATGTGAATATTTCTTCGGAAATAAAAAAACACAGTGTCGATTCAAGTGTGGTAATCAAAAATAAATTGTCATCGAATTATATTAATATCGAACGATTTATTCCTAATTCCGAAATGAAAAGTATAAATTTTTCATCGCAATCTATAATCAAATACAAAAACAAAAATCTTTACATTTCCGCAAATACATTTTTCAGAAAAATTGAAAGTAAAAGTTACACATACAGTAATATTTCAACCAAAACTTTTTTCAAAAACGACATTATATCAGGTAGTATAATAAGTAATGACAGCTGTGCAAATTTCAAACTAAACTATAACTACAACCGGAACAAAAAATTATCGAAATATGTTTTCGATTTAGATATTAAAAACATTAATTTTTCCAAGATTAAAATAGATACAATACGAAAAAACTCTTCGGTAAAAGGAGAAATTGCAGGAGAAATTTCAGGTAATAATATTGATAATTTAACCGGCTTTATTGGAATAGATAATCTTATTTACAAAACCAACAATGACAGTATCCTACTGACAAACCTAATTTTAACAAGCGAAAACACAGGTTACGAACGCATTATAAAAGCAGAATCAGAATATTTCGATATTGACCTGCGAGGAACATACAATTTTGCGACACTCGAAAATGCTTTTATGAAATTTATTTCTGTGTATATCCCGGCTTACAAAAAAATTACGAGTAATTACAAATCGGAAGGGAATAAACAGAGAATTATTAACCTGACCATCGACTTTAAAAATATCGAAAAAATAAACAAATATTTTTTTCCGGAATTTAATATTGGAGAAAACACACATATTGAAGCATTTTTCAGAACAAGTGATGCCTTCTTGGATTTCGAAGCAATGGTTCCGAAAATAACTATCGACAATAATAAAATAAGTAATCTGAAAATTACGGCAAAAACTGCAAATGAAGTCCTCAATATCGATGGAGATTTTCAACTTTCGCTTTACGATAATCAATATTTTATAGATAAGGTTCATTATTCGGGAATAATAACAGCCGGTAATATTTCGTCCATCTTAAGCTGGCACAACAGCGACTCGGTTGTCTATGGCGGTGATATATACGCAAATACAGCTTTTACTAAAAAAAACAGTAACTCGACAACAGTCGTGAAAACAAAAATAAAACCGACTGAAATAGTACTTGCCGGCAAGCTTTGGCAAATGACCGGAAATTCCGTAACTTATAATAATAACAAAATAAATATTCAAGATGTAAAGCTGACAAACGACAAACAAATTATTAATGTAAACGGAAATATAAGCAAAAATCCGAAAAATGTACTGAATTTAAGTGTCTCAAATATAAATCTCAGCGGTTTTAACAGGTTCATTAACAATGAAAACCTCCGTGTAGCAGGAAAATTTAACGGAACAATTATCGTTTACGATATTCTTCACAAACCTGTTTTTACAATTCTAAGTTGGATAGAGAACTTCAAAATCAACGAACAAAATTTTGGATATGTAGATTTCACAACAGAGCAAGACACTGTAAATAAGAGTCTTTCGGTTACCGCAAACGCACTGACAGGCAATAATAAATTTACCTTAAAAGGTTTTTACTATGAAAATAATGAAATCAACTTAAATGCTAAAATCATAAATGCAAACATGAAAATTATCGAACCTTTTTTTGAGGGTGCGATAAAAATAAAATCAGGAATAGCAACAGGTGGTTGCGTAGTTTCCGGAACCATTGATAATCCTACGTGGGACGGCGGTATTGAAATAAAAAACACAACTGCCCAAATTAAATATCTCGGTGCAAATTTTACAACTTCCGGATTAATTGTAATTAATAACGACAAATTACTAATAGAAAGCAATATCTTTGATAATGAGAATAATAAAGCCATACTTTCGGCAAGTTCTACACATGATAATTTTAAAGATTTCAAATTTGAAATTAATTTTGAAACAGACCGCTTTCTGGCACTGAATACAGATGAAGAATGCCCCGAAGATTTTTACGGAAGTTTATATACGAGTGGTGTGGCAAAAATAAAAGGCAACTTAGATATTTTAGATATAAACACTTCATTTAAAACGCTTTCCGGCTCCAACTTATTCCTCAGAAGCGGAGACAAATTACTATCCGACAAATTTGATTTTATAGAATTTGAAAAATCAAAAAAAACTGATATAAAGCATGCTT
>JAOZMN010000117.1:0-4879 GCA_029934265.1 Bacteroidales bacterium | reverse complement strand
ACCTGTCTATAAGTCCTGAAACAAAGCTCAATATTATTATCGACCCCGCAACTGACAATAATCTTAAAGTACAAGGTACAGGCGATTTAAGCTTTAAAACGGACGAACTTAATAATATAGAAATCTCAGGTGAATATATTTTAAGCAAGGGAAAATATAATTTTTCGATAGAAAATTTATACAAATCGGAATTTAAAATCGCACAAGGCGGAAAAATTAAATGGAACGGTTCTGCCGATGATGCAATTATAGATATGAGTGCAATTTACAGAGTACGAAAGGCAAATCTGTTTTATCTGTTGAGAGAAGAAGCCGCAAGAAATATTTTCGTGCCGGTCGATTGTAAAATATTTATTAAAAACACTTTAATGAAACCTAAAATTTCTTTTGAGGTGAAAATTACAGAGAGGACAAAAAAAGCCGGCAAAATGCTCAAAAACTTACCGAAAGAACAAATCAACAAGCAATTTTTATCATTGCTTGTGTTTGGAAGATTCATTCCTCTTCCGGGAATTAATATAGAAAATTCACAGGAAAACAACTCAAACCTCACCGCTTCGGAAATACTGTCAGGACAAATAGGCTCTGCACTGTCGGCAATAAATCCGAATATAGATATTGGGTTAAAATACAAACAAAAAACAGAACAAACAGCCGAAGAAATTGAAGTCGATTTTTCTACAAGCATACTCGACGACCGTGTAATAATAAACGGAAACGTGGCAAAAGGACAATACAGAAATTCAACAAACGACATCGTGGGTGATTTTAATGCCGAAATTAAACTTTCAAAACAAGGGAAAATTAAAATGAAAGTTTTTAATAAATCAAACCGAAATTTGATTTTCGATACAAGTCCTTATACGCAAGGTGCCGGATTTTTTATCAGACATGAATTTGATGCTATTTTCAGAAAAACGAAAAAATAAAGAAATCTTACCGAAAATAATATTCAGTACTTTTTATATGAATATTGAATACTTGATATTGAAAACTATCCTACTTTCTAATAAAAAGTAACCTTGCAATCAGGGTGCCTTTCCATAAAAGTTGCGACTTTATTTGCCGATAATTTTGTATTGTAACACTTTAAAATTTTAATTTTCTTATTAGTTTCCAAAACCCTCAAATTACGAACAAATGTTCCGGAGCAATCTAAATTAATGATATTTGTAAGAAGTTTCAAATCATTCAAACTTTTAACCGGAGTGTTTGAAATATTTAGTTTTTTTAAATTAACAATACCGCTAAGTGCCTCTAAATCATCGACAGGAGTTTCCGATAAATTTAATTTTTCCAAATTATACAAACCGACAATCGACATAATATTCGATGCCGGCGACTTGATGAAAGTCAAAATTCTTAAACTTTTCAAGTCTGCCAAAACGGACAAATCAGTTACAGAAGTATTCGAAATTTCCAATTTTTCCAAAAAAATCATTTTTTTAAGCGGCGAAATTGTTGTAATTTCTTTTCCGGTAATAAATTTCAAATCAGTTATCCGAACAAGCATTTCAAGTTCGGAAGCCGTAGGTACAAGCGAGAGTCGCATATTATCGGAAAATATTTTCTTCCAATTTTCAGGCAAACTTTCCCACCATACCATAAGTTCGGCAGTTCTGAATATCAATAAAGTACGAGGATTTTGAATTATAAAATTAAGTGCTTCGTCTTTCGATACAGAACAGTCGTCGGCATAAATTGTCTTGATATTTTTGAGTAAATAAAGCGGCGACAAATCGGAAATTTCAGTTTTCCCTATATAAAGAAGCTCTAAACCAATTAAATTTTTAATTGGCAAAAGCGAGGATACTTTCGTACCGGAACAAACCAAAGTTTTCAAACTTGCCATTTTGCCAAGCGGACTTAAATCGGAAACACCTGTACCGTAACAATTAAAGTATTCAAGTTTTTTAAGTTTTTTGAGCGGACTTAAATCTGAAATACCTGTTCTGTTGCAATCTAATTTTCTTAAATTTGTAAGCATATCCAAACCGGAAAGCGAAACAACCGCCTTGTTTCTCGAAATATCAAGTATTTGAATAAGAGTTACTTTATGTAATTTTTCTTTGTCAGGCACATTTTTAATTCCTGCAATTTCGGAAAAAATTTTACGCCAAGTGTATGAAAGTCCACCCCACCAAACAAGTAATTTTTCAGAGTTGTAAATTATCAAACATTTAGAATTATTTTCATGAAATTTAAGTACATTATCATATTTAACTTTTGAATTATCACAATAAATTTTTTCTAAATTTCTCAAACTCGAAACCGGGAACAAATCGGAAACTAAAGTATTTGTCAAATACAAATCCTTCAATTTTTTACAAGTTTTAAGAGACGAAATTTTAGAAATTCCGGTATTTTCAAGATTCAGAGTTTCCAAAGACTGTAAATTTGAAATGCCGGTTATTTTATTGATAGAATTATTACTTAAATCTATGTTCTTCAATTTTTTACAAGTTGATAAGTCGGGAATTAAATGTATTTTCGAGTTTGAAAAATCAATGTTTTCTATATTCTTGCAATTTTTAAGTACCGAAATATCGAAAACGTAAGTTTTATTTGCAGTTATAGTTTTCAAAAACTGCATATTTTTAAGTATTGAAATATCTGAAATGCCGGTTGCGGAAATTTGTAATGTTTTTAAAGAATTTGCATAAAACAAATACGACAAGTCGGTAACAAAAGTATTGTTGCAAGCAAGATATTCAAGTTTTACAGCGTTTCTTATCGGCATCAAATTTGAAATATTTGTTCCGGAAATATCAAGTTTTCGTAAATTTCGAAATTTCAAAAGAGCTTCGATATTTTGAATTTTTTTTATCCCGGAAATATCAATTTCCGACAAAGAAATTATTTTTTTTATCGTATTAATATTCGGCTCTCCGGTAAAATTAATTTTCCTGCGAAAATATATTTTCCAACTTCCGGATAAAGCATTCCACCATTGGGTAAGTTCTTGTTTTTCATTAAGTTTATTTGTATAAATACCAACAATTCTCAGACTTTTATCTTGCGGATTGTAATTAAGTTCGACAAAACGTGACATATTGCCGGTAACTGCTTTGTTATCAATATTTACACCTTTAATTATTCGAGTTAAGGACACCTTAAATACTATCTCGCCGGAAGTATTCCTAAAATAATCTACTTTTTCCGTATTAAAAATAAATTCTACTTTTTTATAAAAAAATACGACATCTTTAAGATATGCCTGCACGGATTTATAAACAATTTGCTGTCTGTTTTCAAGCAAATCATCTTCAATTTGAACTTCGGAAGAAAGAAATATTTTTGAATAACTTTCATTAATGATAATATCTTTTTCCGAACGAGGAGTTTCCGGATTGCCAAGCATATTCAAACTACCGCCGAAATACATTACAATACTTACCGCCTGCTTTTTCAGAGTTTCTATTTCGGAAAGTTTCAAACCGCTATCTGTATTTTGTCCTTTTAGAAAAAAACTTCCGAAAAGAGCAGGCAATATTATTAGAATTTTCATGTATTTCATTCTGAAATTTTTAAAATGGTGATTAGTAAATGAATTCAGTCTAAAAAATATATTTTCCCGAAATCAGACCCTTAGGGTTTTAAGTAACAAGCTGTAAATTAAATATCTATATTTGTTAAATTTGGTTAAACCAAACCCTAAGGGTCTTTTTACACTGAACTCTCAAATCATTTTACTTTTCCGGTTATTTGCTCTATCATATTTTTTTTCTCAGCTTCCTTCACAGCAAGAAGATTTGAAACAAGCCAGCCTGAATTATAACTATTTCTTTTGAAATTAGTTATCTCAAAATAATAATTTTCTATCGAAAAAAAATGAAATTTAACTCCGGTAACTTCCGAAAAATGCAAAGTTTTATTTTTTATTTCAAACAAAAAAAGTGTTTTATAATCCGGAACATAATCTTTATCGTAATAATACTCGATATTTTCGGCATCATCAAAAACTTTATGCAAATTCATAAAATCAAGTTCGTGGCTCATCGGGTGGATAAATTTATGCGTAGAATCAGGGTGTTGATAAAAAAACTTGTCGAATTTATCAAAATATAAATTTACTATTACCCATTTATAGCCGTCATTTTCTTTTTCTATTTTCAAGAAAAAAATTATATCGACTTTCGTTCCGGCATAATCAAATTTCGTGGAAATTTCAGCATACCAATCATCGTCGTAAAAACTCAAAAATTCAGGCTTTTGCATAACGATTTTTTTTATAAAATCTTGTTTTAAAGTTTCATCTACATTTTTGTTTCCTTCATCGAAAATCATCTGAAAATATCTGAAACGCAAATCCTTAGACCTGTATTTATTATCATCGGGATTTATTTTTTCACCTTTCAAATTTTCTTCGCCGTTGAAACGCTTTATAAACTGATTTACTTGTTTGGTTTGTGCAAAAAATCTCGTCGCATCTTCATTGGTGTAATCTTGCGAGATTAATATTCCGCTACCGATAATATTTAAAATTATTAGAATTAATAAAGGTAAACTTGTTGATTTATTTATCATAATTTTTTATTTAAAATTTCAACTAACGAGGTCAGTCTAAAAAGTATATTTTTTTTACAATCAGACCCTTAGGGTTTTAGTTAAAAGACTGTAAATTAAATATTTAGATTTGTTAAATTTGCTAAAACCAAACCCTAAGGGTCTTTTTATACCAAACTTCAACTAACGAGGTCAGTCTAAAAAGTATATTTTTTTTACAATCAGACCCTTAGGGTTTTAGTTAAAAGACTGTAAATTAAATATTTAGATTTGTTAAATTTGCTAAAACCAAACCCTAAGGGTCTTTTTATACCAAACTTCAACTAACGAGGTCAGTCTAAAAAGTATATTTTTTTTACAATCAGACCCTTAG
>JAOZMN010000499.1:448-2206 GCA_029934265.1 Bacteroidales bacterium | reverse complement strand
CCGTTAATAATTAAATGTATTTTTTTAACTTTGTACAAATTTAAGGTTTTCGACCTATTTAATGTGGTAAAACCGTATTTATAATATGATTATTATGCAAACGTGAATACGAAAAAACAATAATAAGTTCAGTCTAAAAAATATCTTTTTTCGTAATCAGTCCCTTATGACTTCAAATAAGATACTGCAAATCAAGTGTTTATATCTATTAAATTTTATTAAATCAAACCCTAAGGGTCTTTCTATACCGAACTCAATAATTAATATAAAGCTTACAAAATATGGACAATAAAATCGAAAAATTATTCTATTCGATAGGGGAAGTTGCCGAAATGTTTTCTGTAAACACTTCTTTAATAAGATTTTGGGAAAAAGAATTTTCTATTATCAAACCTCGAAAAAACAAAAAAGGAAATCGTTTTTTTACACAAAAAGATGTAGATAATTTTCACCTGATTTATCACCTTGTAAAAGAAAGAGGCTTAACGCTGTCCGGGGCAAAGAAAAAACTTAAAGAAAATAAAGAAGATACAATTAACAACTTTGAAATAGTCGAAAAACTTAAAAATATTAGACAAGAATTATTAGATATTAAATTGGCAATGTAAGGTTGCTTATCTTTTTAATATTGTGTACACACTTATGTAAAATGCTTATAATAAGAGGTTATTCGTAAGTAAATGTATAAAAAAATTAAAAGTCGTCCTATTGACTTCAATAAATTTAAAAAAATGAGTAAACAAAATATAAGTATTCCAAAAGGAACAAGAGATTTTTCTCCGGAAATAATGCTCAAACGTCAATATATTTTTGATACGATAAAAGCAGTATTTGCCAAATTCGCTTATTCGCCGATAGAAACTCCGGCAATGGAAAATTTATCTACTTTGCTCGGAAAATACGGAGACGAAGGTGATAAATTATTATTCAAAGTGTTAAATTCAGGAAATTTTCTAAAAAAATGTACTGATAGAGAACTCGAAGAGAGAAATACCGGTTTAATTTCCGGTTTAATATCTGAAAAAGGTTTAAGATACGACCTGACAGTTCCTTTTGCAAGATATGTTGCCGGACACAGAAATGACATTAATTTTCCGTTCAAACGATACCAAATACAACCGGTTTGGCGTGCCGACCGTCCACAAAAAGGCAGATACAGAGAGTTTTACCAGTGTGATGCCGATATTGTGGGAAGTAATTCTTTGCTGAACGAATTGGAAGTGGTGCAAATGATTGACGAAGTTTTTACAACTTTCGGAATAAATGTAAGCATCAAAATAAATAACAGAAAATTACTTGTCGGAATTGCCGAAATTATAGGCTATCCGGATAAAATTATTGATATTACCGTTGCTATAGATAAAATAGAAAAGATTGGTAAAGAACGAGTTATAGAAGAATTGCAGCGAAAAGAAATTAGAGATACTGCTATCAAAATTCTTGAGCCTTTATTGGATTTTTCGGGAAGTTTTTCCGAAAAAATTACTTTTTTAAAGCATTATCTGATTTTATCCGAAACGGGGCTTTCAGGAATAGAGGAAATTGAAAATCTTTTTGACTATATCGAAACGGTAGGAATAAAAAATAAAGTTGAACTCGACCTGACTCTCGCCAGAGGTTTGAACTATTATACGGGGGCTATTTTTGAAGTAAAAGCCGATGATTTTGAAATCGGCAGTATTTCCGGTGGCGGCAGATACGATAATCTGACGGAATTATTCGGAGTAAAAGATATATCCGGAGTTGGTATTTCTTTTA
>JAOZMN010000499.1:0-438 GCA_029934265.1 Bacteroidales bacterium | reverse complement strand
TGCCGACAGAATTTACGATGTTCTTGAAGGTCTGAATAAATTTCCGGAATCGAGTAAAAATTCCATAAAATTAATGTTTGCGAATTTCGGTTCGGAAGAACATAAATATTGCCTTCCTCTACTTTCCGATTTAAGAAAAGAAGGTATTTGTTGTGAAATTTATCCTGATGCGGTAAAAATCAAAAAACAACTTACTTATGCAAATAAAAGAAACGTGGAATTTGTAGCTATTGCCGGCGATAACGAAATTTCAGAAAATAAAATTACTCTGAAAAACATGAAAACAGGAGAGCAAAAATTAATAGATAAATCAAAAATTGAAACCGAAATAATCCGATAACCGTTTTTTAAAGACACAAAATAAATGATTTGAGTATCTTTTTAAGTTTGCCGTCGGGTTCAATAATAAATCTTGCACTTATTGTATCCGACTGTCTT
>JAOZMN010000498.1 GCA_029934265.1 Bacteroidales bacterium | reverse complement strand
ATGAACGTAAATATTTATACTTGAAGAAATCTACAATGTTTCGATATATAAAAATTTAAAGACAGATGAGTGTCTGTAATTATTTTTTTTAGAATCGTATTTTTAACAGAACGTTCCCTATTTTCAATATATCGCCGGAATTTAATTTTTTCTCGCTTATTTTATTATCATTGATTATTATTCCGTTTGTGCTTTCTAAATCTTTAATATAGAACGAGTTATTGCGATAGTATATTTCTGCGTGAAAACCTGAAATTGTAGTATCCGGAATTACGACATTATTACTTTCGTCTCGCCCTATTGTTGTTTTCTTTTTATTTAATTCGTAGGTCTTTCTGAAATTTCCGGAATCGACTATTAGTATAGGCACAATTCCCTCTGTACCTCTCATTGTTCTTGTTCTGTCCAAGTCTTTAATTACCGGTTTTTCCGGCTCGGGAATTTGTTTTTTTCTTATGTGATGTAAACTTCGTTTAGTACCTATAAAGAGCGAAAGTAACAGTAACAAAATGGAAGAAAGACTTATTATTATTAAAACTGCTTTTACAGGGAATCCATAAATGGTATTTGTTTTTTTTATCGGCAATACATTTTTTTCGTTTTTATATTGCAGGTAAAAAAAATTATTTTTCCTTTCGGAAGGCAATTCGAGAATTAATCTGTAATTAATTTCTTTTTTTATTTTTGCAGATAAAGATATGTCGTTAAAATATTTCTGCAGTGTTTTTTTTATCTTGGGAATAGAGACTTTCGTATATATCCCTGCTGTTGCTTCGCAAAGATTTACTTGTAGGTGGTCATTTGTCGAGTCGGCACTATTCGTATTTATAAAATAAGTACAGATGTCATTTTTTATTAAATTTTCGATTAAAGTATTTGCCGATAATGTATCACCGAGCAATCGATAAGAATCTGATATTATTATCAATGCCTTATTTACTTTCTTGTTTGTTCCGTTCTTTATATTGTCGTTAAAGAAGCTTGGCTCCAAATACTTGTATCTTTTAAGTAAAGTATCGGTAAAAGCTGTTTCGGATAGGTAGTCTAATTCTTCAATAAAAAAATTATAGTTGTCGGAAAACTCCGGAGCAAAAACTTTCACGGAAACAAGAGAGTCTTTTATATTTGCAAAAGCAATATTTATTTTCGTATTTCGACCTATGTTTTTTATAGCATTTTTTATTTGATTGAACTTATTTCGTGAAATGTTTTTTGTTGTTGAATCTTTGTATTCTATAAGAAAAAAAATATTTTTTTGTGTATTTATTGAATTTCGAGTTAAAGTATCTATTGAATATTTTAACAATTTATTATCCAAAAGAATATTAAAATCATTTTCTTTAATAATATCATTTGTTTGTACAATAATTTTTAAAATCGGATAATCTTTGTTATCTATCTTAATTATTTTTAAATCTTGTCCGAATAATATTATATTTGTAAAAATAAATAAGAATACCGGTATTGATTTTATTAATGATTTTATTCTAAGCATCTTAAATAGGCTGAAAGTAAAAAAATAAATATTAGATTTTAATAGTAAGACTTTGGTATAAATAGAATTGAAATATACCTGTCTTTTTAAGTAAATTCAGACCTCCGTCTGTTTTAATACTTTTAGTTGTTATGTGTCTGACAATTAACAGTTTGCATTGAATTTTCAATAATTGGACATCGCAAATACACATAATTTATAAAACCTTAATCTTCCGTAATTTACAAACACAAGACAACTGCATTTTATAACGATAATTAGATAAAATGCTAAAAATAAGGCACTTACAAAAACAAACAATGTCCAGTTTTTCAGCACATATTTTTGATGTCTGAAATTAAATATTCATGTATAAATTTATTTACCGTAACAGGCATGATATTTTTTACTAACTATTTGGTTATTAGCTTTTATATATATATGTTTTTATATTGTAACCGGCTTAAAATATTTACATTAAAATAACATAAAATTTTGCCTGAAAAAGAGGTTAAATTTTTACTTCTTTTTATAATAAAACAAAAGTAAAAAAAAATAGTATTTTTGCATCTGTTTTTCAGTAAAACTTGTTTTTTATTGAAAAAAACTAAAATTTGAATATTTAAAATTTATAAAAAAAACAATTATGACAACAGTTTTAATTACAGGAACAGGAGGATTAATCGGAAGTGAAGCCGCTCAATTTTTTCATTCAAAAAAATTTAAAGTTATTGG
>JAOZMN010000497.1 GCA_029934265.1 Bacteroidales bacterium | reverse complement strand
CGTAACTTTATCGCTTTATGGAGGCACGCAGCCGTATTTTTACGGAATGACAGATTCAACTTACAGCAGTTCTCGTATCATTTCCGGACTTGCACCCGGCGGTTATGTAATTTACGTAAAAGACAGCAACGGTTGCAAGCAACAAACCGGAATTTTGACAATCGGCTCACCGGCATCATCGGCTCCGTTTACCAATGATATTTCCGAAGGTTGCAGTCCGCTTGCGGTTCAGTTTACCAAAACAGCCGGCGGAACAACATATCTTTGGGATTTCGGCGAAGGAAAAACGTCGATAGAAACATCGCCTTTACATTATATGATAAACCCTACGGACACCGTACAGACCTATACAGTAACTTCTTATGCAGTTTCCGAAACAGGTTGCGAAGATAAAGCAAGTACCCAAATTAAAGTTTATCCACAAGCAAAATTGAAAATAACTGTAAGTCCGGATACTTTATTTTATCCTAATACAACAATTACGATAGCAAATAACAGCACAAGCACAAATTCAAATTATTTATGGGATTTTGACGACGGTGAAACTTCCAATTCAGAAAATCCGGCAACACATACTTATACTACTTGCGATAACTATACAGGTTCCGTAATTGCGTCTAACGCATGGCAGTGTGCGGATACCGCTTTTTTCGATGTAGTGGTGGAAGTAAACAAACCTTTTGCTTTTTTTGAGGTCGATGAAACCGGTAAATGCACACCGGCAATAATTACTTTCACCGACAAAAGTACTTATTCAAATTTATACAGTTGGGATTTCGGCGATGCAGGAACGTCTTCCAACCAAAATACCGAACATACATTTACTGTTCCCGGAGAATACAAAGTAACACATACAGTACTTGGCGATTGCAATACTACGGCAAGTTTCGATACAATTATTACGGTTTGGCGTTCTCCGTCCGTTGATTTTAATATAGAACCGGATTCAATAATGCCACCCGACCAATTTGCAAGTTTTTTTAATTATTCCGACGAAAATGCAGTTGATTTTCTGTGGGAATTCGGCGATGGTGAAACTTCACAACTTTTTGAGCCGACACACGGTTATGAAAACTCAGAAGGAGACATGAAAGTAACTTTACACGTAACTTCCGAAAACGGTTGCATAGATTCGCTTACCAAAGAAAAAGGCATACACATAATACCGACCGGCAAAGTAAAATTCCCGCTTGCTTTCAGTCCGAACGGCGACGGTACAAACGACAGTTTCAGTCCTGCGGATTTCAAAAGCGTACTCAAATACGATTTTATAATTTATAATCGCTGGGGCAAAATAATGTTTTATACTACGGATATTAATGAAAAATGGAACGGTACTTATCAAGGTTCAAAATGCGTACAAGGTGTATATGTCTGGCGAATGACCGGACAATATACCAACGGCAAACCTTTTGACAGAGCCGGCGATATTACTCTTGTAAGATAATATTTTCAAACGGAATTAATAAAAAAAGAATTGGTATGATTATGGAGCAAGAATGTATGACCCGGCTTTGAGGAGGTTTACAACGGTAGACCCGATGGCGGAAAGTTTTAGTTTTCAAAGTCCTTATCTTTATGCCAAGAATAATCCTATAAAGTTTATTGATGTGATGGGTTTGTTTGCAGGTAATTATGTAACAGAAAAAGGAAAAACCATAGGAAGAGATGAAAATACTGATGACAAAATATTCATTGTTAAAGATAAAACTTCTATTGGTAAGATAAAAGATAATAAGAAAGCAGGAAAAACTACTCCTACTAAGTCCGTAAGTATTGCTGTTGAAACAACTAAAACAGAGTTAAGAGAAGCTATAGATGTATTGGGAAGAACAGAGGGGACTAGTGAGGAGTCTTCTGTTATATCAAATACAGGAGTTGTTAGTCGGGGTGTTAGCGGAAGTGGCAAGGCTCAAACAAGAAGTGATGGCACTGTTGTATATACAGCTGAGTTACCAGCAGTAGCAGGTAATGACAATACATCTATACATTCACATATTTTAAAAATAAAATGGAATGAAGATGGTTCAACTGGCTCTTCAAGTGCATCTAAACCTGGACCAGATGACCCTAAAACCTTTAAAGGTTATAAAAGCAACATCATTGTAGGGAATTTAAAACACGCTTATCAAACCAGATCAAAAACAGCATTATCAAGGAACTACCGGTTGACTTTGCAATGAACTAAGGACACTTTCAAGTTTGTGTAAATTAACTGTT
>JAOZMN010000496.1 GCA_029934265.1 Bacteroidales bacterium | reverse complement strand
AATTTAATATATGACAACAGAAGAACAATTTTCAAACGACTTAATTGATTTTATTTATGCCAGCCCGAGTCCTTTCCAAGCGGTAAGAAACGTAAAAGCCGCATTGTTGAAAAAAGGATACAAAGAACTTTTGCGAAGCGACAGTTGGGATATTAAAAAAGGCGACAAATATTTTACAACAAAAAACGACAGCTCACTGATAGCATTTGTTGCCGGTACCGGAAATATAAGTGAAAAAGGTTTCCGTATAATAACAGCACACACCGACTCTCCTACCCTTAAAATTAAACCCTCTCCGGAAATTATATCCAAAGGAAATTATCTGACTTTAAATGTCGAAACCTACGGAGGTGCAATTCTTAACACATGGTTGGACAGACCGCTTTCAATAGCCGGACGTGTTACACTCGTTTCAGACAATATTCTCGAGCCGATTGTAAAATATGTAAATATCAGGAAACCATTGTTGGTAATACCAAACTTGGCAATACATCTAAACAGAAGCATAAACGAAGACAAGACATACAACAAACAAACAGATATGTTGCCGATAATCAGTCTTGTAGATGATAATTTTGAAAAAAAAGATTTTATAAAGAAATTTCTTGCAAAATATCTAAATGTACCTGTCGAGCAAATTCTTGATTATGATTTGAACCTTTACGAATATGCAAAAGGTGAAATTATTGGATTAAATGAAGAATTTGTTTCAACCGGACGACTTGACGACCTGTCAATGGTACACGCAGGAGTAGATGCGCTTCTGGCAAGCAATACCAACAAAGCTACAAATGTAATGGTTTGCTTCGACAATGAAGAAGTAGGCAGTATGACAAAACAAGGTGCACAATCGCCATTTTTATTAGATGTTCTACAAAGAATTACATGGTCGTTAGGTAAAGCAAAAGACGCATTTTACAGAGCAAAAACAAATTCTTTCGGAATATCGGCGGATAATGCACACGCCGTACACCCGAATATCCCCGAAAAACACGACCCTGTATTACAACCGAAAATTAACGGCGGACCTGTAATAAAAATAAATGCAAATCAAAAATATACTACCGATGCCGTTTCTTCGGCGGTATTTGAAATGCTTTGCAAGAAGGCCGGAGTTCCCTGTCAGAAATATGTAAACCGCTCCGATATTGCCGGTGGTTCAACACTCGGAAGCGTACTTACCACACAACTCGATATAAGAATGGCGGACGTAGGAAATGCAATGCTTGCAATGCACTCGATAAGAGAACTTGCCGGAGTAAAAGACCATTTTTATATGCGTGAAGTTTTTCAAGAATTTTATAAACAGTAATATTAGGGGCTGTTAAATAATGATGACACGAGACCGGACATTACATCAAATATCTTAACCGCAATCTGCTTAAAATTGTATAAATGAAATCATTACCGATTATTGTTTTAATCTTTTTTTTCAATTTGCTGGCTGCACAAAATAACGATACAATAATAAAACAAACTGCCGGGAAAAAATCAAAGATATTTTGTAATCTGCACACCGGATTTTATCATACCTTTGAAGGAAACATAAGCCCTCAAACTGCTTTTGAATTTTCTACAGGATTACTGGGATATTCACATAATATTTCCAAAAATTTAAAAGCTGTAATAATATACGATGTTACACGGACCACAAACGCAATACAAGTAACTGATTCCACAGGAACAAATTTTAATATTCTGTATTTTGAAGGAAGTAAATACACTGCTTTTCTTAAAATGGCGGAAATTGATTGGAAAATCAATAAATCCATTACATTTTCTGTAGGACAACTACTTAATCAACAATATCTTACAGTTCAGGATAAATTTTGGGGATTCAGGTATATAAGTACCACGTTTCAGGAAAAATACAGATACGGAATGCCGGCTGATTTCGGAGCAAGACTGACATTCAACTTAAACGATAAACTGAAATACAGTATAGAGGCTGTAAACGGCGAAGGTCCGTTCCAACATCAAGACGATA
The DNA here is from genome assembly GCA_029934265.1 of Bacteroidales bacterium. Taxonomy (GTDB): domain Bacteria; phylum Bacteroidota; class Bacteroidia; order Bacteroidales; family JAADGE01; genus JAOZMN01. Next base: position 245 of record JAOZMN010000496.1, on the reverse strand, counting down.
ATTCTACATTTTTAATATCAAGTAATTTGGAACTTTATCCTATAAAAAATTTAATCGTAAAATTATATATGGATAGACTGCCGACATCAGTAAAAACACAAACAAGCTCCGATAAATCTGTTTTTTCGGGATTTATCGGGTACAAAAATAAAAAATATATGCTTGCCGGTGAATATAATAAAGTTTTGAATTACAAATTTATTAAAGATAATAATATTTCAGGCTTATCGGTTTATGCTTATTAT
>JAOZMN010000495.1 GCA_029934265.1 Bacteroidales bacterium | reverse complement strand
AAATATATAAATATTTTTCATCAAAAGTGTACTTAGTTTATACCAAAGTTACCCCTTAGGGCTTTAAGCAAAAGCTGTAAATCAGGCATTTAGGTTTATTAAATTTTGTTAAATCAAACCCTAATGGTCTTCTTATACCGAACTCTTTTATTTAAAAAATTTCGTTTTGTAAATAAAATTTCGTTTTTTTACAATTCTTTATAACAAATAATATGCAAAATGTTGTATCCTTTAAAATTTATTCCTATTTTTAAAGAAAAAATATGGGGCGGAACCAAATTAAAAACTATTTTAAATAAAAAAATCGAGCCGAATAAAAAAATCGGTGAAAGTTGGGAGCTGTCAGGGGTACAAGGCAATATTTCAATAGTGAAAAACGGGCATTTAGAGGGAGAAAAACTAAGCGAAATTTTATCAAAATATAAGGAAAATTTTATTGGAAAAAAAAATTATAAAATTTTTAAAAATAATTTTCCTTTGCTTATAAAGTTTCTTGATGCAAATGAAATTCTTTCTTTGCAAGTTCACCCCGGCGACAAGTTTGCACAAGAAAAATATAAGCAAAACGGAAAATCCGAAATGTGGTTTATTATTCAAGCCGATAAAAATGCAGAAATTATTACCGGCTTCAATAAAGATACAAACAAAAAAGAATACGAAAGTAAAGTTGAAGAACAAAATTTAAAATCAATATTAAATTTTGAAAAAACTTGGAAAAGTGATGCTTTTTTTATTCCTTCCGGAAGAATACACTCAATAGACAAAGGAAATTTAATTGCCGAAATTCAACAAAGTTCGGATATTACATATCGAATTTCAGACTGGGAAAGGACTGATAAACAAGGAAATAAGCGTGAACTTCATACCGAAAATGCAAAAAAAGTTTTGGATTATGAATATAAAGGGAATTTAAAATGTAAGTATAAAAAAATAAGCGATAATAAATTTATTGTTCTTAAATCCGATTTTTTTTCGGTAAACTATATCAAAACCGAAAAAAATATTTCTCTTGATTATTCCAAACTCGATTCTTTTATTATATATATGTGTATCGAAGGTGAGTTTGAACTCGTTTACAATAAAACTGATATTATCAATGTTTCTATAGGAGAGACAATTATTATTCCTGCAATTATTGATAAAGTTTTGATTAAAACCGAAACTGAAACTGAAATTTTGGAAATATACATTTGACAATGAACAAATTACAATGAACAATTAACTAATAAAATTTAAGTGAAATTTAACGAATTTAAACTATCGAAAAGTATAATTGAAGCAGTCAATTCTATGGGCTTTGAAGAGGCTACTCCGGTTCAAGAAAAAGCTATTCCGGTAATTTTGGAAAATGAAGATTTAATTGCAGTAGCTCAAACAGGTACAGGAAAAACTGCCGCTTTTGTTCTTCCGATTCTCGATAAAATATCAAGAAACAAAAAAAAGGGTACAAATACTCTTATAATTGCCCCGACGAGAGAACTTGCCATGCAAATAGAAAGGCAAGTGCAAGGTTTTGCGTATTTTTCGGATATTGCCTCCATTGCTGTTTACGGCGGAGGAAGCGGTGATGAGTTCAGCAAAGAAAAGCAAGCATTTTTGAGTGGTACGGAAATAATAGTTGCAACTCCGGGAAAATTATTGGCACATCTGAGAATGGGATATGTCAATTTCGATAATCTGGAACATCTTGTTCTTGACGAAGCTGACAGAATGCTCGATATGGGCTTTTTCGATGACATAAATATCATTATTTCCAAATTGCCAAAAAACAGACAAACGCTGTTATTCAGTGCTACAATGCCGGCTGAAATAAGAAAATTATCGGCAAAAATAATGAAAAAGCCGGTAATGATTAATATCGCTATTTCCAAACCGGCAGAAGGTGTACTGCAAGGCGTTTATTTTGCTTACGATAATCAAAAAACACCTTTAATCAATTCTCTTATAAGGGATAAGCCCTCTTATACAAGTATTATTATTTTTTGTTCCACACGAAAAGACGTTGCAAAAATTACGGCTTCGATGCGTTCGGATAAGTATGTCGTAAAAGCTATGTCGTCGGACTTGGAACAGAAAGACAGAGAGGAAGTTATGCGACTTTTCAGAGCTAAAAAAGTCAGGATTTTAATTGCAACCGATGTTATAAGCAGAGGTATAGATATTGATGATATTAATCTGATAATCAATTATAACGTACCGGGCGATCCTGAAGATTATATTCACAGAGTAGGT
>JAOZMN010000116.1 GCA_029934265.1 Bacteroidales bacterium | reverse complement strand
AAATTTTCTAAAACCGTTGATAATGAATTTGTAGAAGCCTCATCACTTTTTTGTCCGCAAAAACTTGCCGATAAAATCAATAACACTAAAACACCTGTAATATAATATTTTATCTTCATATAAATATTTTTTTAATTCAACTTTAAAACCGGTATTAATTTTTACCGCAAATAAAGTTTTTACCTTATATTTTACAAATTTAGAAAATTTTATTAACTTTGATTTTAAATTAACTAAAATTTTAAATTTTGAAATACTATTTTATAACAGGCACAAGCAGAGGAATAGGAAAAGCTATTGCAGAAAAAATACTTTTAAACAATTCTGTAAAAGTTTTTGGTTTTTCAAGAAGTTGCACTATTAAAAATAATAATTACAAGCATACAAATATTGATTTTTCTAAAACGGATAATATAAATTCTTTCAAATTTTCGGAACTTGATAATCCGGAAGAAATTATTTTAATTAATAATTCCGGTATTTTAGGTAAGCTCGGCAAAGTGGGCAAAATTGACAATGAAAATATTATTAATATATTAAATATCAACACAATAGCCCCTTTAATTTTGATGAATAAATTTATTGAAAAATATCAAAATTATACTAATAAACGTGTTATTATAAATATTAGTTCCGGAGCCGGTCGTCGTCCGGTTTCAGGTTGGGGAACTTATTGTACATCAAAATCAGGTTTAGATATGTTCAGCCAAGTAATTGCAGAAGAGCAAAAAGTACTTTCTAAGTTAAACCGAATAATTATTTACTCAGTAGCACCCGGCATTGTTGATACCAAGATGCAAGAAGAGATTCGTGCAACAAAAAAAGAAGATTTTGCAGATGTTGATAAATTCATTGAATTTAAAGATAAAATTCAATTATTTTCACCTAATTTTGTTGCCGGCAAATTAATTAATTTCATAAACAGGCTTCCCGTATCTTCTCTAAATAATAAAGTATTAATTGATTTACGTAAAGATTTTTAATAAGTAAATAATGGAAAATACCAAGTTAAGAAGTTCAGAATTTATAATATCGACAAAAGATAATATAGAACTTATCGGCACAAAATATATTCCCGAAAATTTTAATGCTGTTATTATTATTGTGCATGGAATGGCTGAACATTCCGCACGGTACGAAAATTTTGCAAAATTTCTGAATAAAAATAAATACGCTGTATATACTTACGACCAAAGAGGACACGGAAAAACTATAAATAGCCTTGAAAACATAGGTTTCCTTGCCGAAAAAAACGGCTGGCAAAAAATAACCGCCGATTTAGATTTAGTAATAAAACAAGTTAAAAAGGAACAGTCGGATAAGAAAATATTTCTTCTCGGACATAGTATGGGTTCTTTTATTGTTCGTACTTATGTTACAGATTATAAGGAAAACATATCCGGAATTATACTTTCGGGAACAACGGGAAGTGGTGGTTTTATGTCAAAAATAGGAATGATAATCATAAATACAATTATACTTTTCAACTCTAAAAAAAGCCCCTCTCCTTTTATGACAAAAATGTCTTTCGGAAGTTTTAATAAAGAATTTAAACCAAATAAAACAGATTTCGATTGGCTTAGTAGAGACAATAAAAAAGTTGCGGAATATGTAGCAGACCCTTACTGTGGAGGTGTTTTTCCCATAGGATTTTTTAAAGATTTAATTTTCGGAATAGAATATATAAACAAACAAAAATATATAAATAAAATTAATGTAAATTTGCCTGTTTTACTGATTTCAGGCGATAATGACCTTGTCAGTAAAAAAGGAAAATTAGTTTTGAAAGTTTCCAAAAATTTACAAAAAGCAGGAATTAAAAATATTAAATGTAAATTATACAAAGGTGCAAGGCACGAAGTTTTAAATGAAATAAACAGAGCTGAAATTTACAAAGACATCGTTAATTGGACAGATAAATTAGTCTAAACTCCCCCACCCTATTATAATAATTTATAAAAAACATATTTTTAAAAATGACAAATAAAGTTAAATATTTACTACTCATAACTATTATAATATTCTTATTTTCAAGAAATAAAACAAATGCCCAAACTTTTAAGGGCGGTTTATTGTTTGGAGTAAGCGGTAGTCAGATTGACGGAGATGTACAATCAGGATATAGCAAAGCCGGTATATTTGCCGGTGGTTTTGTCAAGAAAGAAATAAATGAAAAATCCGCCTTTTATATAGAAATGTACTATATCGGAAAGGGAGCTTTAAGTAAAACTGAATATGCTGACGGTACTGTTTATGAAGACTTTAAGGTTGTACTTCACTATGTGGAAATGCCTTTTTTATATCATTTGAAAGTTACAAAAAGAGTTTCTTTTAAAGGTGGGCTTGCTCCGGCGTATCTTTTTAAAGCAAAAATTTTTAACCAAGGTTCTAAAAATCCAATACCTGAATCACAATATGACATGAAAAATATTGATGTTTCCCTTATGGGACAAGCAGATTTCAGTCTGAATAAAAAAATAGGTTTTAATGTGAAATTTTCATACTCACCTGTTTCTATAAGAAAGGATTTATGGTGGGTGAATAACAATATGAGTATCGGAATAAGATACAATTTTCAATAAAATTTTCACAATGAACAATGAACAATTTTCAGGAAAAAAAATTGTGCTTGCAGTTACGGGAGCAAGTGGTTCTATTTATGCTAAAAGGCTTATAAACAGACTTTCAGAAAAAAAAATATCTTCACAAATTGATGAATGCGGAATTGTTTTTTCCAAAGCCGGTTTGCAAGTTTGGAAGCATGAAATTGGTGAGTTTCCGGATAAATTTCCTTTCAAAACGTATAAAAATAATGATTTTTTCGCACCATTCGCTTCAGGTTCTGCAGGTTTTGATACTATGATTATCTGTCCTTGCAGTATGGGGACTATCGGGAAAATTGCCGGCGGAATTTCGGATAATCTTATAACAAGGGCGGCAGATGTAATTCTAAAAGAACGCAAAAAATTAATTGCAGTTATCAGAGAGAGTCCTTTAAGTTCAATTCACCTCAGAAATTTACTGCAACTTACTAATTCAGGGACAGTTATACTTCCTGCGAGTCCTTCTTTTTATTCACAAGCTAAAAATATTTCAGAACTTATTGATACTGTTATTAACAGGATTTTAGATCAAGCCGGTTTTGTATTTGAAACAAAAAGATGGGGAAAAATTTAGTAAAATAATACTTTCCAAAATATTAGCCGGTAGAAAAATACGTTCCTTGCATCTCACGTTTTTACAGAGTTACAAAATAACATAGTTAATTTGCAAATATTTGTACAAATGTGTCAGTAACATAAAATAAGTCAAAGATCTTAATTTTCTTTACTCCGTTACTTCCAAATTCAGCTCTTTAAGTTGAGATTGGTCTAAAAGTGAAGGAGAATTTATCATCAAATCTTTTCCTGCATTATTTTTTGGGAACGCAATTACGTCTCTTATAGAATCTGAATTATTGAACAAAGCTACCCAGCGGTCGAAACCGAAAGCCGCCCCTCCGTGTGGAGGTGCTCCATATTTAAAAGCATTCATCAAAAAACCAAATTGCTCATCGGCTTCTTCTTTTGTAAAGCCCAGTAATTCAAACATCTTAGCTTGCATTTCAGTGTCGTGTATTCGTATTGACCCCCCACCTATTTCGTGTCCGTTTATTACAAGGTCATAGGCATTTGCATATATTTCTTCAGGTTTCGGATTTTCTAAATCTTTTTTTCCGTTTTTCGGAGAAGTAAAAGGGTGATGCATTGCATGGAAAGTTCCGGTTTCTTCGTCTTTTTCAAGAAGAGGAAAATCAACAACCCAAAGTGGAGCAAAAGTTCCGGTTTTTCTTAATTCCAACCTGTCTGCCATTTCCAAACGAAGTATGCTTAATGCAGAAAGTGTTTTTGCTTTTTCTCCGGACATTACCAAAAGTAAATCGCCCGGTTTTGCATTCATGGCATCAGCCCATTTTTTTAATTCTTCGCTTGAATAAAATTTATCGACAGACGATTTTAATGTTCCATCTTTGTTGTATTTAACATAAATAAGTCCGTTTGCTCCCACTTGCGGACGCTTTACAAATGATACTAACTTGTCAAGCATTTTGCGGGAGTATTCACCACAGTTTTCTGCACAAATTCCACCAATATATTCTGCTTCATCAAAAATCTTAAACCCTTGTCCCTTAACAAGTTCACTTATGTTTTTGATAGTCATTCCGAAGCGAATATCGGGTCTGTCATTGCCATAATTCTCCATACAATTATCATAAGAAAGTACAGGAAAATCGTAAGAAATTTCATAATTTAATATTTCTTTGAAAAGATGTTTCGCCAAACCTTCAAACATATTCATTACGTCCTCTTGCTCCACAAATGACATTTCGCAATCAATTTGTGTAAACTCCGGCTGTCTATCGGAACGGAAATCTTCATCACGAAAACATTTTACTATCTGAAAATATTTATCGTATCCGGAAATCATCAATAATTGTTTGAAAACTTGTGGTGATTGAGGCAGTGCATAAAAACTTCCTTTGTGCATTCTCGAAGGTACTACAAAATCTCTCGCACCTTCGGGTGTCGATTTTATCAAATAGGGAGTTTCAACTTCTATAAATCCATTAGTATCAAGATACTTACGAATTTCTTGTCCCATTTTATGTCGTAAAATCAAGCCTCTTTTTACCGGGTTTCTTCTCAAATCCAAATATCTGTATTGCATACGCTGTTCTTCACCGCCGTCGGTTTTGTCTTCGATGGTGAAAGGCGGGACTTCCGAAGCATTTAGTATTTCTAATTTTTTTACATCTATCTCAATATCGCCGGTAGCTATGTTTTTATTTTTATTACTGCGTTCTGTAATATTTCCGGTGATTTTTATTACATATTCACGACCTATTTTTCGAGCTTTCTCACACAAATCTTTATCAACTTCCATATTAAAAGTAAGTTGTGTTATTCCGTACCTGTCTCGCAAGTCGATAAAAGTCATACCGCCAAGATTTCTTACTTTTTGTACCCAACCGCTTAAAGTGGTTTCAGTATTCAAATTTTCAATTCTTAATTCTCCGCAATTATGTGTTCTGTACATTTTTTTTATTTTTGTCCTTGTATTAATTATTTTTACTTTGCAAAGGTATAATAAAATCAATAAATGATAAAAGAATATAAAAATATAGGGAAAGTTGAGTTTGTAAAAAGCAATAAAGCTAAAAGAATAAGAATTTCAATTCGACCTTTAAAAGGAATAAGACTTACAGTACCTAAAAATGTAAGCATAAAAGATGCAGAAAAATTCCTGATAGAAAAAGAAAATTGGATAATTAAAAATCTTAAAAAAGTACAAAAAGTTGAGGATAAAAAAACTATTTTTACAGAAAATACCGATTTCAAAACAAAAAATCATGTCCTTAAAATATCAAAAAGTTATCTTTTGGACAGGCAAGTTTCAATAAATATTAATAAAACTCAAACCATCGTAAAATATCCACAGAAAAATAACATTAAAGAAGAATGGATACAAAACTCTATTATAAAAGCAATTACAGAAACTTACAGAATGGAGGCAAAACAATATTTGCCGAAAAGAATTACGGAACTTGCAGAGAAACACAATTTTAAATTTTCAAAAGTAAGCGTGCGAATTGCAAAAGGCAGATGGGGAAGTTGCTCCGGAATAGATAATATCAGTTTGAATGTTTTTTTGATGATGCTTCCCGATGAACTTATTGATTATGTGATTTTACACGAACTTTGTCATACTATCGAAAAAAATCACAGTCATCGTTTTTGGAAATTACTCGAAAAAGTTTCACCAAACTCCCCTACCCTAAAAAAAGAAATTAAAAATTACAGCCCGAGTGTTTTTTGATAAGTAACCAAATAATACTACCTATTTCTTTTACCCACAGTCTAAAAAACTATGTTATATGTAACCCGACCGGCATAAAACCTGCCGACAAACATTTTAAATATAATTTCGCACCTTTATTTGCTACATCTATAAAATCGAAAGCCTCATTTATATCACGTCCGGTAGCCAAAGCCCCGTGTTTACTCCAAACAACTATATCGTTTTCTTTCAATGAATTAAGAGTAAGTTCTGCAAGCTTTTCGGAACCGGGCGGTGCAAAAGGCACTAATCCTATTCCTTTTGAGCAAACCATACTTATTTCCGGTAACATTTTCATGCAGGCATCGGAAAACTTTTTCTGATTGATGCCTGTAATTTCATGATGCGATAAACATATCAATTCCAAAGGGTGAGTATGCAAAACAACTTTGTGATTCGAATTTCTTTTTTCTAAATCAACATGAATTTTTATGTGTGAAATTAATTCACTTGTCGGACGAAAATCCGGCGAACTTTCACCACCCCAAATTATATAATAACCTTCCGATTTTTTATCAAACTTCAAAATACAAGCCGTCTTTTCCGGGTTATCAAGTTCTCTTAATCTTTCTCCGGCTCCGGTTACGAAAAATATTTTTTCCGATACTTCTTTTGGAAAGTTATCTATCTTAAAATAAGGATATTCAGTGTAATTAAAAGCAAAATTTTCAAACTCTTCCGTTAAATTAACTGATATATTTCCACCATTACTTTCCGCCCATTCTCTTTGGAACAAAAAGCCCGCAACTTCCGATATTTTTTTTATATGTTCGGTTACTTTTTCGGTAAGTTTAATTTTATTATTCACCTATATAATTTTTTTTAATACTAATTATTTATTCATTCCTTTTTGTGAAGTAAAATTAAATCCCTCCATGAGGGTTTTTATTAATTTTACAATCACGTATAGACTCTGCTGTATTTATTACATAGTCACCAAGTTTTTCGGAAGTAGAAAATAATTCGTTATAAATAACACCTGCTTTATATTTATATTTTTTCTCTTTTATATTTGTAAGGTGGTCTTTTCTAAGTAGATTCCTGTATTCATTAATTTTTTGTTCAACTTTATAAGCAATATCAACATCAATATCGGCATACTCTCCGGACAAATTCTTATTCATAACTTCTAATGCTTCATCAAGATATTCAAACATTATTAAAATATTTTTATCTATATCTTCCGGAAATTTTATTTTTCCTTCTCTTTTTCGCATTATTGCTTTTGATAAATTAATGCAAGTATCACCTATACTTTCAATATCATCAATTAATTCAAACATTGCTTTTACTCGTAACGAACCTAATTCACTTAATTCAGATTCGGATATTTTTGTTATGTAATCGGCAATTTCAACTTCCATTCTGTCCAAAATATCTTCATATTTCAATATTTTATCAAATAATTTTGTTGCTTTTTTGTCTTTTTCCACCAAATACAATTCCTTTACATATCCAAACATTTTAGTTGCACGCTCACCGTAAACGGTAATTTCGTTTTTTGCTTGTAAAATAGACATTTCCGAAGTGGAAAGCATACCGGTATTTATGTATCGTAATCTGTACTCTTCATCAGTATCTTTATCGGGTACAAGTTTTTCGACAACTTTAACGATAAATGGAACAAACCACAACATTATCAATACATTAGAAATATTGAATACTGTGTGAAAAATAGATAATGCTATCGGAATCGCCGCCGCACTCGTCAATGGTGAATTTGTAGCTCCTCCCTCTGAGGTCATAAACCAATTTATTGATTTTATAACCGGATAAAAAACCGCAAGTATCCAAACCACCCCGAAAACATTAAATATCAAGTGTGCCCTTGCTGCTCGTTTTGCCGAGACATTTGCTACAAGAGCCGCCAGATTTGCAGTAATAGTTGTTCCTATATTTTCACCAAGAACCATTGCCGCCGCCATCTCGAAACTGATAACTCCGTTTGCCGCCAGTACAAGCGTTAATGCCATTGTCGCACTCGACGATTGTATTACAACGGTCAATAATGTCCCTACAAAAAGGAATATTAATAATGAAAAATACCCCATACTTGTATAGGCTTTCAGAAATTCCAATATTTCCGGACTGTTTTTAATGTCCGGAACAGCATGTTTCAAATAACCTAATCCTATAAAAAGCAAAGAAAACCCGATAATAAGTTCCCCTATATATTTTCTTTTTGTATGTTTTGAAAATAAAAATGGAAAAGCAATACCGATAAGAGGAATCGCTACCGATGACATATGAACTTTAAATCCGAGAATAGATATTATCCAAGCAGTAACCGTAGTTCCAATGTTTGCTCCCATAATTACTCCTACCGATTCAGTCAAAGACAAAAGTCCGGCATTCACAAAACTAACAATCATTACCGTTGTGGCTGATGATGACTGAATTACGGCAGTTATAAAAAAACCGGTAAAAACTCCAAAAACTCTGTTTGAAGTCATAGCGGCAAGTATGCTTCTCATTTTTTGTCCGGCAACCTTCTGCAGGGCTTCGCTCATCAATTTCATACCGTATAAAAATACACCGAGTGAACCAAGAAGAGTTAAAATTTCAATAATTCCAAATTTCATAACAATTTTAATTTATTAAGTTTTATAAGTTTTTGATTATTAATAATTTTAT